>JALSIK010000411.1 GCA_026990045.1 Chromatiales bacterium
AAGGCGAGGGGGGTGGGTAAAACGAAAAAAGCGCTGAAAAATCAGCGCTTTTTGTGGTTTCTGGTGGCCTGTGATAGGCTATTGAATTGGTGCCGAGGAGAGGACTTGAACCTCCACGGGGTTACCCCCACTAGCACCTGAAGCTAGCGCGTCTACCAATTCCGCCACCTCGGCATCGGGGCGAAGGGATTCGAGGCCGCGCACTTTACCCGGCGCGCCCGGGGTTGTCAATCGACCCCCGGCGGCGCGCACCGCATATATATAAAGCAAACAACCGACCTTCCGGAACCCAGGACCCTATGGCCAGACGCTCTCCCCGCCGCCGCCGGCGCAGCCCCCGCGATCCCCACGCCCGGCGCGAGGCGCAGAAATACGACCATCCCATCCCCAGCCGGGAATTCATCATGCAGCAGCTGGACGAGGCCGGCATGCCCCTGTCCATGGACGACATCGCCCGCCGCCTCGGGCTGCACGAGCCCCGTGACCTGGAGGCGCTGCGCCGGCGGCTGCGGGCCATGGAGCGCGACGGGCAGCTGGTGCGCAACCGGCGCGGCGACTACTGCCTGGTGGACCGGGCCGACCTCGTGCGCGGCCGCGTGACGGGGCATCCCCAGGGCTTCGGGTTCCTGATCCCGGATGCCGGCGGCGACGATCTCTACCTGCCGGCGGCGGAGATGCGCAAGGTCCTGCACGGCGACCGGGTGCTGGCGCGGGTGGTGGGCGAGGACCGTCGCGGGCGCCTGGAGGGCGCCGTGGTCGAGGTGCTGGAGCGGGCGGTGAAGCAGGTGGTGGGGCGTTACTACCACGCGTCCGGCGTGGGCTTCGTGGTGCCCGACAACAAGCACATCACCCAGGACATCCTCGTTCCCGAGGACCAGCGTTACGGCGCCCGCCACGGGCAGATCGTGGTGGCCGAGATCCTGGAGTACCCCACCGCCCACCGGCAGCCCATCGGCCGCGTCATCGAGATCCTGGGCGAGCACCTGGCGCCGGGGATGGAAATCGACATCGCCATCCGCAGCTACGGCCTGCCCCAGGACTGGTCGCCGCTGGTGGAGGCGGAGATCGAAGGCCTCGCCCCCACCGTGCCCGAGAAGGCCAAGGCCGGGCGGCGCGACCTGCGCGACCTGCCCCTGGTCACCATCGACGGCGAGGATGCGCGCGACTTCGACGATGCCGTGTACGCCGAGCGCCGCGGCGAGGGCTGGCGCCTGTTCGTGGCCATCGCCGACGTCTCCGCCTACGTGGCGCCGGGCAGCGCCCTGGACGCCGAGGCCCGCGAGCGCGGCAACTCGGTGTACTTCCCCGAGCGGGTCATCCCCATGCTGCCCGAGGTCCTGTCCAACGGCCTGTGTTCCCTCAACCCCGAGGTGGACCGCCTGTGCATGGTGTGCGAGATGGAGATCGATCGCACCGGGGCCCTCAAGCGCCACCGTTTCTACGAGGCGGTGATGCGCTCCCATGCCCGCCTCACCTACACCGAGGTGGCCGCCATGCTGGTGGACAGGGACCAGGGCCTGCGCCGCAAGTACCGGGCCCTGGTCCCGCACCTGGAGACGCTGCACCGCCTGTACAAGGTGCTCAACGCCAGCCGGCGCAGGCGCGGGGCCATCGAGTTCGAGAGCCAGGAGACGCGCATCATCTTCGGTCCCGAGCGCAAGATCGAATCCATCGTGCCGGTGGAACGCAACGACGCCCATCGCCTCATCGAGGAGTGCATGCTCATGGCCAACGTGGCGGCGGCGAAGTTCCTGGGCCGGCGCAAGGTCCCCACGCTGTACCGCAACCACGAGCCGCCCGGGGCCGACAAGCTGGCCGGGCTGCGCGAGTTCCTGGGCGAGCTGGGCCTCAAGCTGGGCGGGGGCGACGAGCCCACGCCCAAGGATTTCGCCCGGCTGCTTGAGCGGGCGGCGAGCCGGCCCGATGCCCACCTGATCCAGACCGTGGTCCTGCGCAGCATGCCGCGCGCGGCCTACTACCCCGACAACCTGGGGCACTTCGGCCTCGCCTTCGATGCCTACGTCCATTTCACCTCGCCCATCCGCCGCTATCCGGACCTGGTGGTGCACCGCGGGATCAAGCACGCCCTGGCCGGCGGCCCGCCGGAGGACTTCGTCTATACCCACGAGGAACTCCAGGTCCTGGGCGACCACTGTTCCATGACCGAGCGCCGCGCCGACGAGGCCACCTGGGACGTCATCGGCTGGCTCAAGTGCGAGTACATGCAGGACAAGGTGGGCGAGGTCTTTGCCGGCATCATCACCGGTGTCACCAGCTTCGGCGTGTTCGTGGAGCTGGACGGGATCTACGTGGAGGGGCTGGTCCACGTCACCTCGCTGAAGAACGACTACTATCACTTCGACGCCGCCCATCACCGCCTGCGCGGCGAGCGCACGCGGCGCGTCTACCGCCTGGGCGATCGCATGCGCGTGCGGGTGGCGCGGGTGGACCTGGACGAGCGCCGCATCGACTTCGAGCCGGTCGAAGGCTGAGGCGGCCGCCATGGCCGGATCCCGCCAGCGCATCTACGGCCTGCACGCGGTGGAGAGCGCGCTGCGCCATCGGCCCCGGCAGGTGCACCACCTGTGGCTGGCGCAGGGGCGGCGCGACGCCCGGGTGGAGCGCCTGGAGCGGCTGGCCCGCGAGTCGGGTGTGCCGGTGAGCCGCGAACCGCGCCAGGCGCTCACGGAGCTGGCCGGCAGCTCCCGCCACCAGGGGGCGGTGGCCGAGGTGGCCGGTGCCGCGGAGCGGGATGCCCAGTCGCTGCCGCGGTGGCTGGAGGGCATCGCCGGCGATCCGTTCCTGCTGGTGCTCGATGGCGTCCAGGACCCGCACAACCTGGGGGCCTGCCTGCGCACCGCCGAGGCCGCCGGGGTGCACGGCGTCGTCCTGCCGCAGGACAAGGCCTGCGGCATCACCCCGGTGGTGCGCAAGGTGGCCGCCGGCGCGGCCGAGACCCTGCCCGTGTTCCGCGTCACCAACCTGGCCCGCGCGCTGGACACCATCAAGGCGGCCGGCGTGTGGGTGGTGGGCGCCGACGCGGCGGCGGAGCAGGTGCTTCACGAGGCCGCCCTCGATGGCCCCGTCGCCTGGGTGCTGGGCGCCGAAGGCCGCGGCCTGCGTCGGCTGACCCGCGAGCGCTGCGATCTCCTGGTGCGCATCCCCATGGCCGGCACCGTCGGCAGCCTCAACGTCTCCGTCGCCGCCGGCGTGTGCCTGTACGAAGCCCTGCGGCAGCGGAACGCTGCCGCGGGGCGGGGGCGAGGGATGAGTGGCGCGGGCTGAGGTGTTGTCCGCGGGCGGTGCGTCGCGCCCGTTGCCAGGGCCCCCGCGCTCGGCTAGAATCCGCGTTCCCCCGGGTCCCGGGGGCGTGCAACCGCGGGGCCGGGGCCCCGCCGACTCCTTGCTCCACCGCCGCGCGCGGGGGGCTGAACAACCGGAAGGAGCATCCATGCGACACTACGAGATCGTGTTTCTGGTCCACCCTGACCAGAGCGACCAGGTGCCGGGCATGGTGGAGCGCTACCGCGGCCTCATCGAGGGCGACGGGGGCACCATCCACCGCCTGGAGGACTGGGGCCGGCGCCAGCTCGCCTATCCCATCCAGAAGGTCCACAAGGCCCACTACGTGCTCATGAACATCGAGTGCGGGCAGAAGGCGCTGGCCGAGCTGGAGAGCGCATTCCGTTTCAACGACGCCGTCATCCGCCACCTGGTGATCCGGCGCGACGAGGCCATCACCGAGCCCTCGCCGCTGGCCAAGAAGGAGGACAAGGGCGAGGCGGAGCCCGAGAGTGAATCCAAGCCCGCGGCCCCGGCCGCTGCCGCCGAGACCGGTGGCGAGGCCCCGGCGCCGGCGGCGAGCTGAGGAGGACCCGGACCATGTCACGATTCTTCCGCCGCAGAAAGTACTGCCGCTTCACCGCCGAGGGGGTGAAGGAGATCGACTACAAGGATCTCGCCACCCTCAAGAGCTACATCACGGAGACGGGCAAGATCGTCCCCAGCCGCATCACCGGCACCAAGGCCCGGTACCAGCGCCAGCTCGCCCGCGCCATCAAGCGCGCCCGCTACCTGGCCCTGTTGCCGTACACCGACCAGCACAAGTCCTGAGGGGGTGTCGGCCATGGAAGTGATACTGCTGGAGAAGGTGGCCAACCTGGGGGACCTGGGCGACAAGGTGAGCGTCCGCCCCGGCTATGGCCGCAACTATCTGATCCCCCAGGGCAAGGCGGTGCCCGCCACGGAGGAGAACATCAAGAAGTTCGAGGAGCGCCGCGCCGAGCTGGAGAAGGCCGCGGCCGAGGCCCTGGCCCAGGCCCGGCAGCGGGCCGAGGCCCTGGCCGCCCTGGGCGCGGTGGTGATCAAGTCCCGGGCCGGCGAGGAAGGCAAGCTGTTCGGCTCGGTCTCCACCGCCGACGTGGCCGATGCCCTCACCGCCGCCGGCGTGGAGGTGGCGCGCCGCGAGGTGGCCATGCCCGAGGGGCCCATCCGCCAGACCGGCGAGTACACCCTGGAGATCATCCTCCACAGCGACGTGAGCCAGGACGTCACCATCGTGGTGGAGGCGGAGTAACCGCCTCCCGCCGCCGTAAGGGCCGCGGCATGGCCGCGGCCCTTTTTGTTTGCTCAAAAAATGTTCACGCTGCATGGCGCGGGCGGTTTCTCGAGACACGGAGACAGCAGGTTCCCGCGCGATGTCCCCACGTTGCCCGCCGATGAAGCCGGTTTTGCGTGGCCCCGGTGATGGGGGTATGCTGTGCCCAGCCGGCCGCGGCCGGCCGTATCCAAGCCCGCCCGATTCCTCGGACCAGGACGACACGCGTACATGCAGGAGCTGGCTCCGCCACCGGCATCCGACCTCGGCGACGAGGCGCGCCTGAAGCTGCCGCCGCAGTCGGTGGAGGCCGAGCAGGCGGTGCTGGGCGGCCTGCTCATCGAGGCCGAGGCCTGGGACCTGGTGTCCGACCTGGTCTGCGAAGAGGACTTCTACCGCCGCGATCACCGCCTCATCTTCCGCGCCGTGCGGGAGCTGGCCGAGCGGGGCGAGGCGGTGGACGCGGTCACCGTGTCCGAACACCTGGCCCAGCAGGGGGAGGCCGGCGGGGTCACCCTCGACTACCTGGCGGCACTGGCCAAGAACACGCCCACCGCGGCCAACATCAAGGCCTATGCCGGCATCGTGCGCGAGCGCTCGGTGCTGCGCCAGCTCGCGCGCGCGGCCCAGGAGATCGGCGAGGCCGCCTTCGCCCCCGAGGGGCGCAGCGTCACCGAGCTGCTGGACCTGGCCGAGCGCAAGGTGTTCGAGATCGCCGAGCAGGGCGGGCGCGGCGGCCGGGCCTACAGCGACATCCGCGAGCTGCTGGTGCGGGCGGTGGACCGCATCGACCAGCTGTTCCAGGCCGACAGCCCCTACACCGGCGTCCCCACCGGCTTCCACGACTTCGACGAGATGACCTCGGGCCTGCAGAAGTCGGACCTCGTCATCGTCGCCGGCCGGCCCTCCATGGGCAAGACCTCGTTCGCCATGAACATCGTGGAGCATGCCGCCATCAAGGGCGGGCTGCCGGTGGCGGTGTTTTCCATGGAGATGCCGGGCGAGCAGCTCGCCATGCGCATGATGTCGTCGCTGGGCCGCATCGACCAGCACAAGGTGCGCACCGGCAAGCTGGACGACGACGACTGGCCGCGGCTCACCTCGGCGGTGGACCTGCTCAACAACGCCCGCATCTTTATCGACGACACCCCGGGCCTGACGCCGGCGGAGCTGCGCGCCCGCGCCCGGCGCATCAAGCGCGAGCACGACCTGGGCCTCATCGTCGTCGACTACCTGCAGCTCATGCAGGTGCCGGGCAACCGCGAGAGCCGGGCCAACGAGATCTCGGAGATCTCGCGCTCGCTCAAGGGCCTGGCCAAGGAGCTGGAGGTGCCCGTGGTGGCCCTGTCCCAGCTCAACCGCTCGCTGGAGCAGCGTCCCAACAAGCGCCCGGTGATGTCGGACCTTCGCGAGTGCGTCACCGGCGACACGCTGGTGGTGCTGGCCGACGGCAGGCGGGTGCCCGTTGCCAGGCTGGTGGGTGAGCGGCCCCGGGTGGTGGCCGTCGACGAGGACCACCGGCTCGTCGCTGCGCGCGCGGAGGTGGTGTGGAAAGTGGGGCGGCGATCCGTGCTGGAGCTCAGGCTGGCGAGCGGGCGCCGGCTGCGCGCGACGGCGGATCACCGGATCCTGACCGGGCGGGGATGGCGTGGAGTGGGTGACCTGGCGGCCGGGGACCGGGTGGCCCTGGCCCGGAGGCTGCCCGAGCCGGAGGCCGCGCGACGGTGGCCGGAACTGCGGGTGGCATTGCTCGGGCACCTGATCGGTGACGGCAGCTATCTGCCCCGTCAGCCGCTGCGCTACACCACGGCCTCGGAGGCCAACAGCGCCCTGGTGCGCGAGGCCGCGGAACGCGAGTTCGGCGCCCGCGTCACGCGGCATGCGGGCCGGGGCCGGTGGCATCAGCTCGTCATCGCCGGCAACGGCAACCGCTGGCATCCGGCCGGCGTGGGTGCGTGGCTGAAGGAGCTGGGGATCTGGGGCCAGCGCTCGCACCAGAAGCGGATCCCGGAGGTGGTGTTCAGCCTGCCCGACGACCAGATCGCAGTGCTCCTGCGCCACTTGTGGGCCACGGACGGAACCATCTCGGTGCGCGGCGCCGGCAGCCGCGGTTCGCACGGCGTGCATTTCAGCACCAGCAGCCGGGGACTGGCCGAGGACGTGGCAGCACTCCTGCTGCGCCTCGGCATCGTGGCCGTCATCCAGACGGTCAGTGACCATCGCGCGCGCCGGCCCACCCACATGGTGTGGATCCGCGGCGCCGAGGCCCAGCGCCGCTTCCTCGACCGGGTCGGGGCCTTCGGGCCGCGGGTGCGCCCGGCGGCCGCGTTGCGGCAGGCCCTGGCGGGTGTCGTCCCCAACACCAACGTGGACACCCTGCCCGTCGAGGTCTGGCGGGACGTCAAGGCGGCCATGGCCGCGCAGGGGATTTCCGGGCGCTGCATGGCCCGGATGCGCGGCACCAGCTACGGCGGGAGCAGTCATTTCAGGTTTGCCCCTTCGCGGCACGTCCTGGGGCACTACGCGGAGCTGCTGGGTGACGAGGCGCTGGCCCGGCGGGCGGCGGACGACCTGTTCTGGGATCGCGTGACCGCGGTGGAGCCGGCCGGGGAGGAGGACGTGTACGACCTGACCGTCCCGGGGCCGGCGTGCTGGCTGGCGGACGGCATCGTGAGTCACAACTCGGGCGCCATCGAGCAGGATGCAGACCTCATCGTGTTCATCTACCGCGACGAGGTCTACAACGAGGACAGCCCCGACAAGGGCACCGCCGAGATCATCATCGGCAAGCAGCGCAACGGGCCCATCGGCACCGTGCGCCTCACCTTCCTCGGCCGCTACACCCGGTTCGAGAACTACATCCGCGAGCTGGCCGCGGACGAGGGGTATCCATGACCCGCCTGGCGCGGGTGTGCATCGACCCCGACGCCCTGCGACACAACCTGCAGCGGGCCCGCGCCGCCGCCCCGGGCCGGCGGCTGCTGGCCGTGGTCAAGGCCGGCGGCTACGGTCACGGCATGGTGGCGGCCGCCCGCGCCCTGGCCGGGGCCGACGGCTTCGGCGTGGCCACGGTGGGCGAGGGGCTGGCCCTGCGCGAGGCCGGTCTTTCGGCCCCGGTGCTGGTGCTGGAGGGGCCGGCCGAGCCGGCCGAGGTGGAGGCCGCCGCCGCCGCCGGCCTGGCCGTGGTCCTGCACCACGAGGACCAGCTCCGGTGGCTGGAGGAGGCCCGGCCCCCGCGGCCGCTGCCGGTGTGGGTCAAGCTGGACACCGGCATGCACCGCCTGGGCTTCGACCCGGCCGTGGCGCCGGTCCTGGCGCAGCGGCTCGCGGCGTGCGCCGCGGCGGCCCCGCCGCCGGTGTGGATGACCCACTTCGCCAACGCCGACCAGCGCGACGATGCCCTCACGACTGAGCAGATCCGGCGCTTCACCGCGGCCGTGGACGGGCTGCCCGGCGCCCGCTCCCTGGCCAACTCGGCGGGCCTGCTGGGCTGGCCCGGGTCCCACGGGGACTGGGTGCGCCCCGGCATCATGCTGTACGGGGCCTCGCCGTTCGCCGATGCCTCGGGGCCGGAGCTGGACCTGCGCCCCGCCATGACCTTCACCTCGCGCCTCATCGCCGTGCACCGGCGCCGGCGCGGCGAGGCGGTGGGCTACGGGGGCACCTACGTCTGCCCCGAGGACATGCCGGTGGGGGT
>JALSIK010000412.1 GCA_026990045.1 Chromatiales bacterium
AAGGCGGAGATCATGATCGACCATTTTCACGAGCAAGTCGTCGCACGAGGCAAGATTGGCGGCAAGGCACGGGCCATGGTGATCACCAATGGCATCGAACGGGCCATCCAGTATTTTCACGCCTTTTGTGATTACCTGAAGGAGCGCAGGAGTCCCTACCGGCCTATCGTGGCCTTCTCGGGCGAGCATGAGTATGGCGGACACAAGGTCACCGAGGCCTCGCTCAACGGTTTCCCCAGCAACCTGATACCCGAGAAAGTTCGGACAGACCCTTACCGGTTTCTGATCGTGGCCGACAAGTTCCAGACCGGGTACGACGAGCCGTTGCTCCATACCATGTACGTGGACAAGCCGTTGTCCGGCATCAAGGCGGTGCAGACTCTCTCCCGCCTCAACCGGGCTCACCCGCAGAAGCATGATACCTTCATACTGGACTTTCGTAACGACTCGGACACCATTCAGCAGGCCTTTGCGCCCTATTACCGCACCACGGTTCTCAGCGACGAAACCGATCCCGACAAGCTCCATGACCTCAAGGCGGATCTTGACGCTTACCAGGTCTATTCTCCGGAACAGATCGAGGAATTGGTGAAACGGTATTTGAACGGTGAAGACCGGGATCGGCTGGACCCGATACTGGATGCTTGTGTTGCCGTGTACAACACGGAACTGGACGAAGACGGACAGGTGGAGTTCAAGGGCAAGGCCAAAGCCTTTGTGCGTACCTATGGCTTCCTGGCGTCGATCCTGCCGTACTCCAGTGCCGAGTGGGAAAAACTCTCCACATTCCTCAATTTTTTGATACCCAAGCTGCCCGCCCCAAAGGAAGAAGACCTCTCCCGGGGCATCCTGGAGACCATCGACATGGACAGCTACCGGGTGGAGGTTCAATCCAGCTTGCAAATCCGGCTTCCGGACGAGGATGGCGAACTGGAACCTGTGCCCGCGGGCGGTGGCGGTTCCAAGCCGGAACCCGAGCTGGACCAACTCAGCAACATCATCAAGTCCTTCAATGACCAGTTCGGCAACATCGACTGGAAGGACGCCGACAAGATTCGGAAGGTGATTACCGAAGAAATCCCAGCGAAGGTGGCCGCCGACCCGGCTTACCAGAACGCCATGAAGCATTCGGACAAGCAGAATGCCCGCATCGAACACGATAAGGCGTTGCAGCGTGTCATACTGGAATTACTGGCCGACCACACGGAGTTGTTCAAGCAGTTTAGCGACAATCCGTCATTCAAGAAGTGGTTGGGCGATACGATTTTCGGGGTAACCTACCAGGACTCGCGGTAAATCCGGTATCAGTGGGTCGTCGGGATCACGTGTGCCGTCGGTTCACCCCCCTCCCGATAGCGCCTGCATGACGTGCGCGCGCGACCTGCGCGACGATCCCCCGTCCGGGGCGGTGTTCCAGGTGCGCCTGCCCCTGGCCTGAGCGCCATCTTTCGCCCTCATTCATCCCGCCGCCGCCCGCCGGTGCCCGCCCGGCGTCCCCGCCGCGCGGTGCAATGCAGGCTCCGTTCAACCAGAGAGAGGAGCACTGCCATGTCACAGCCCGTCGTCGCCGTTCTTGCCCTGGCCGCCGTGGCCGCCGCCGGCTGCGCAGCCCGCGGCCACCATGCCCCGTCCGTTCCGGCACCGGCCGGCGAGCCGCCGGTGACGGCACGGGCACCGGAACCCCTGGCCCGCACGGAACCGGAGAGCGGCCCCGCTGCGGCCCAGGCGGCCCCGGAGCCGCCTGCGACCTCCACCGTCCATTTCGCCCCGGGGAGCGCGGAGCTGGACGCGGAACAGCGGGCCCTGCTGGCCCGCCATGCCGAGTACCTGGTCGCCCATCCCCACGCCATGGTCGCCGTCACCGGCCATGCCGATCCCCGCGGCAGCGCCGCGGCCAACCTGGAACTGAGCCGCCGCCGCGCCGAGGCCGTGGCCGCGGTGCTGCGCGAGCACGGCGTGGAGGCCGGCCGCCTCATCGTGGACGGTCTGGGCGAGGCCACCGCTGGTGAAGCCGGTGCCGGCCAGTGGGCGCAGCAGCGCCGCGTGGACCTGGAATACCTGGACGGCTACCGGCTGGGAGAACGCTGAGTGCCTGCCTCCTCGCCTGGCAGGATGTTGAAAAAGACCGTCCTGGCCTTTTCCACGCGCCGAATCAAGCGTTTACACGCTTGATCCGCAGGCGGGGCATCCCTGCCCCGCCTTGGCAGGCCGCCGCGCCCCGCATTCGCGGTGCCCGGCGGCCTTTTTTGTGCCGTGGCGCACGGGCACCGGGCCGTTGGAAATCCATTGGTGCCGTCGTGCCCGGCACGAGCGCGCTCCTAGCCCTTCGTTCCCCCGCCCCGGTCCGGGGCCGGCGCGATGGTCACCGTCTCGTGCAGCTCGGAGTAGAGGATCACGGCCTCGCCCCGCTCCAGCTGCGCGCGCACCTGGGCCACCTTCTCCGCCAGGCTGCATTCGCGCTCGCCGTAGTCGGTGCCCTCGCGCAGCACGAATGACTCGATGAGCGCGGTGAGCGTCTCCGGGGCCAGGGCCGAGGGGGGCACCACCACGGCCACGGATCACAACCCCGTGCCGTGCAGGAGCTGGCGCACCAGGCTGGACTCGCGCCGGTAGAAACCCTCGGTGTGGAACGACTCTTCCAGCCCCAGCACCTCGTAGTCCAGGTGGTGGCAGAACTCGTGCACCAGGGTGCGGAGGAAGGTGCGGAACTTCACCAGGCGGCGCCGGCGGGCGGTGCGCATCCACACCGTGATCACCGCCTCGCCGCCCGCCGCCGCCGGCTGGTACAGGCCGTGGAGCTCCTCGTACCCGGTGCGGGGCCGCGCCTCCAGCACCCGCACCCGCAGCAGGGGCGCGGCCAGGGCCTGGGCCAGGGCGTCCAGCAGGCGCTGGGCCATGACCGCCGTGAGCACCCGGTCGCCGCCGGCCAGCGCCCCGGCCAGCCCCGTCACCCGCGAGGGCCAGGCGGCGTCCGGCGGCAGCGCCACCGCGTCGATGGCGTCGGAGCGGCGATAGACCGCCTGCTGGCGGGGGCTCAGGCGCTGGTAGTAGGCAAAGGCCACGGGTGGTTCCCGGCGGGACTTCCACCCGCCATTTTAACCCGGCGGCGCGGCGCCGGGCGGGGGACGTCAAGCCCCGCCCCCGCAGGGCTCCAGCCGCGGCGTGATGAGGCCGTAGAACGCGGCCTCGGGGGAACGGAAGCGCCAGCCCAGGTGGCCGCCGCAGCCGGCGCACACGGCCACGGTCCAGCGGTAGCCGGGAAACCAGGTGTGCTCGCCGGTCTCCGGCCCCACCGTGCGCACCCCCGGTGCGGTGGCGAAGCAGCTCACGCGGTAGCCGATGCCGTGGGGATTGGTGAAACGGTGATCGTGGGCCCCGGCCACGCTGCAGGCCTGGGCCGCGTGGGTGATGTGCCGGCCGCAGGCGGTGCAGCACAATCCGCCTTCTTCCGTGTCGCCCTCCACCGCGCGCGCAGACCGCCGCACCCGCCGCCGGGTGGCGGCGGCCCCGTCACGGGCCAGGCGGGAACGGTCCGGCGCCCAGGGCGCCTCCGCCGAAACGCGGCCGGATGACTCGTCGCTGGTCCTTGCGTCGTGCATGGTCCGCCTCTGCAGCTTCGCGCCCCCGGCCACCAGTTTACCCCATGGCCGCAGGCCGCCCCGTCCCCGGATCGGGCAGGCAAGCGCTTGATTTGCGGGTGCCCCCGGCGGGCCGTATCCGTCGCAAATCGCCAGGCGCGCGGCCGCGGGGGATTTCGGGATGGGTTCACCCGACAGCTGCATGAATTTCGTGATGAATCGCGTTTCCGCGCCTCGATGGCAGGGCCGGGGGCCGGAAGCAGGCCCCGGCCGGATTGCACCCGGGGTGGAGTCCAGGTTCGCCCCTGGTCCTCGACACGGTGCCGGGGAGCGGCCCGGCGCCCACCCCCCTCACCCCGGCCCTCCCCCGCGATGCGGGGGAGAGGGGGATGGAAGAACCGGTCGCGGCGCCGACCCCCCGCGGCGGGCCAAAAGACGGTCCCCTCTCCCTCCGGGAGAGGGTGAGGGTGAGGGGATCAAAACACGGGTTTTTACTGCTTCTGCAACCTTCCCCGCCCTGACCCCTTCATCCCACGGGGAGGGAATTCATGCAACGATCAGGTTCATAGTACCTTTCGGTAATCAACAAGGAGCCCCGGTGGCGTGTAGGCTGTGACTCATCCCAACCCGCATTGCGGTAGAGCAACCCATGTCGCAGCACGAGACCATGGAACAGGCGCTGGCCCGGCTGCTCCAGGAATTGAGTCACCTGGAGCGGGACCCGGAGTACGGCTGGATGGTGGAGCGGGTGCGGGCCGAGTACGCCGGCAGCCTGCCGGCGGTCACGCTTCCCGCCGAACCGGAGTCGGTGGAGCTGGCCTGCGGCTGACCCCGGGGGGCGCGCAACAGGGACCGGGATTTTGCGATAGATTCTTGGCCATGCCGCCCGCCGTCCGGCGGCGCCGGGGGGTGCCTTCCGTTGATCCAGGTTCTCGGCATCGTCGTCTTCGTCACCTTCCTGTGGCTGGTGGTCAACGCCTTCCGCCGCGGCGGCCCGGCGTGGGGCCTGGTCACCCTGCTGGTGCCGGCCTTCGGCGCCCTGGTCTACGGCATCGTCCGCTGGGAGGACGCCCGCGCGCCCTTCCTCGCCTACCTCCTGGCCAGCGTGGTGCTGGCCGGCACCATGGCGCGCACCGTGTGGCAGGGGTCCATGGAGCTGGTGGACATCGCGCGCCGGCAGCAGAGCGGGGCGGTGAGCCAGGTCGAGGCCGCGCGCCAGGCCGCCACTGCCATGCAGAAGCAGCTGGACCGCATGCGCGAGGCCGGCCTGATGAGCGACGAGGATTACGAGCAGGCACTGGCACAGATGCAGGAGGAACTGGCGCGGATGGAGGCCGACGAACCGGCCGCGGAGCCGCCCCCGGCACCGCCCGCCGCCCCGGCGCCGCCGCCCGAGGCGGCCGGGCCGACACCCGCCCCGGGTGCGCAGCAGCGGGCCGAGCCCGCCGCCGGCCCCCACCGGCCGCCCGAGGCGGCCGCCGCGCCGCCGCGTCCCACCGCCCTGTATCGCCCACCGCCATCGCCGCGGCCCCGCTGGCGCCAGGTGGCCCCGTCCGACGCGGCCCGCTACCTGGGCCGGCCGGTGATCGTGGTGGACGAGGCGGGCCGCGAGCGCCGCGCCCGCCTGGTGGCGGTGCGCGAGGGCCGGCTGGTCCTCGAGCGCCGTCTCAAGAGCGGCGCCATGACCTATACCGTGCCCGTGGACCGCGTCCGCACTCTCCGCGTGCGGTGATTTCCGGGTGGACGGGTCAGGTTCCGCCCCGGTGGCGTTGCGCGGCCGGGTTCACGGCAGGGAACCTGGCGCGGCGTTAACCTTCCAAACAAGAAAGAAAAGCGGGGGGACGGGTACCGCCGTTCCCGGGAGGAGAGAGGAGCGATGAAACTCATCTCGTGGCTGCGCCGGGCGGCGCCGGCACCACGCCCGCGCCTGCCGGAGCTGGGCCGCTGGGCGGTGACCACCGACCGGCGCCGGACCGACCGGCGCCGGGAACGGCGCCCGGTGCTCCTGGACACCCGCTGCGGCGAGCGCCGCCGCGGCCGCGGCCGCCGCTGGACCGACCGGCGCGGGGGCGAGGGGGTGGATCTCTACGTGTGAAAGGATGGCCGCCACGGCCGCGAATCAAGCGTGTCAACGCTTGATTCGGCGTAGCCGAACCCGGACCTGCGCCGGGTTCGGCGCGTTGAAAAAGGCCAGGACGGCCTTTTTCAACATCCTGCTAGTCCTTCCCGTCGTCGCGGCGGGTCTCCCGGTCGTCACCGTACAGGCGCGCCAGCAGGGCGCGCACTCCTTCCACTCCGCCGCCGCGGGCGCGGTGCCAGCGCCAGGCCCCGTAGAGCAGCGCCAGGGCGGTGACCTCCGCCGCCACCAGCAGGGGGAAGGTGAGCCGCGCGTTGATGTCCAGCGGCGTGGCCCCCTCGTAGAACCACCAGAATCCCCAGGCCGCGGCCGGCAGCCCCAGGGCCAGGGTGTCCAGCAGGCGGATCACGATGCGGCCTCCTCCGGTGGAACGGCAAAGCCGCGCAGGCGGTAGCGCAGCCGCGTGGTGCGACGGCGCGGGTCCAGCTCCGGCACGGCCTCCAGGTGGCGCCGCAGCACCTCCGCCGGCAGCGGCCGCGGCAGAAACACCGCCACCACGTTTTCGTGCAGGGGCGTGGTGAGGGTCCAGCCGGCGGGGAAGCGCCGGCGCAGGCGGGCGTCGGCGTGCCAGCCGCAGGCCCGGAACTCGCGGCGCGAGATGAAGTTGACCGCCAGCACTCCGTGGGGCGCCAGGCGGCGGGCCAGCCGGTGCAGCCAGCCGGCATCGGCGGTCACGGCCCGGCGGGGCTCACCACCCTCGTGGCTGAAGAGGTCGTCGACGACGAGATCGAAGGGCGGCCCGTCGTAACCGTCCAGCCACCGGCCGGCCTCGGCCTGCTCCAGCCGGACCTCGGGGCCCACGCCGAAGTGGCGCCGGGCCACGTCCAGGTGCACCGGGTCCAGTTCCACCCCGGTCACCTCCAGGTCCAGGAACCGCCGCAGCTGGCGCACCACGGCGCCGCCCCCTACGCCCAGCACCAGGGCCCGGCGCATGGAGGCCGGATCGGCGAAGGCGGCCAGGGTGAGCAGGTCCCACACGCCGCCGGTGACCGGCGCCGCCGGGTTGTACTGGCTGTGGAACACGCCGTTGGTGTAGAGCCGGCGCGTGCGCCCGGCGCTGCGCACCTCGTAGCGATGGTCCCCCACGCGCCGCTGCCAGATGACCGCCATCACCTCCCCCGTACCGCGAGGCGCCATTGTAACGCCGCCCTTGCACCGCGGCCACGGCCGGGTATGCTGGGCGCGCGTCCCCGTGGCGGACCGCCACCAGCCCGACCCCGAGGAGGAACAGGCCCCATGACCCGCACCCGGCACCACGACGCCGTCATCGTCGGCGGCGGCATCTCCGGCACCGCGCTGCTGTTCCTCCTCGCCCGCTACACCGACCTGGAGCGCATCGCCCTGGTGGAGAAACACGCCACCCTGGCCAGCGTCAACTCCCACGGCCGCAACAACAGCCAGACCCTGCACATGGGGGACATCGAGACCAACTACACCCTGGACAAGGCGCGCAAGGTGCAGGCCGCGGCGCGCCTGGTGACGCGCTACGTGCACCGCTTCGCGCCGGACGACGCCATTCTCCACCGCTATCCCAAGATGGTGCTGGCGGTGGGCGAGGCCCAGTGCGCCCGGCTGGCGGCCCGGTTCGAGGAGTTCTCCCCCGCCTTCCCCCGCCTGGAGAAGCTGGAGGCCACCGACATCGCCCGCATCGAGCCGGCGGTGATGGAGGGCAGGCGCGAGCCGGTGCTGGCGCTGGGCATGGAGGCGGACGAGTGCGCGGCCGACTTCCAGCGCCTGGCCGCATCCTTCGCCCGCCAGGCGCAGGAGAGCGGCGGCCGGCACGTGACCCTGCACCTGGACACCCGGGTGCGCGCCATCCGCGAGGACGGCGGCGGCTTCCGGCTCGACACCAGCGCCGGGCCGCTGGCGGCCCGCAGCGTGGTGGTGAGCGCCGGCGGCCACAGCCTGCTGTTCGCCCAGCGCATGGGCCACGGCCAGGACTATGCCTGCCTGCCCGTCGCCGGCAGCTTCTACTTCGCGCCGCAGGTGCTGCGGGGCAAGGTGTACACGGTGCAGAACGAGAAGCTGCCGTTCGCCGCCATCCACGGCGACCCCGACCTCCTGGTGCCGGGCAAGACCCGTTTCGGGCCCACCGCCCTGGTCCTGCCGGTGCTGGAGCGCTACAACCCGGCCACCGCGGCGGACTTCCTGCGCGTGTTCCGCCTGGACCGCGACGTCCTGGCCACCCTCGGCGGCCTGCTGCGGGAACCGGAGATCCGGGCCTACCTCCTGCGCAACTTTCTCTACGAGGTGCCAGGCATCCGCCGGCCGCTGTTCGCCCGGGAGGTGCGGCGCATCGTACCCGGCATCCGCGCCCGCGACCTGCGCTTCGCCCGCCGGGTGGGCGGCATCCGGCCGGTGATGATCGACAAGCGCCGCCGGCGGCTGCACCTGGGCGAGGCCAAGGTGGCGCCCGGCAACGGCATCATCTTCA
>JALSIK010000413.1 GCA_026990045.1 Chromatiales bacterium
CGGCCGCGGCGCTGCAGCGGCCGCCGGCATCGTCCTCCTCCCAGTTCTTCATGAACACGGGGCGCACGTCCAGGCCCGCGTCGCGCGCCAGCAGGGCGGTCACGGCGGAGTCCACCCCGCCGGACAGGCCCACCGCCACGGGCGTGCCCGGGGCCAGGTCCGGCAGGGCGGGGGACACTGTCTCGGCGGTGTTCATGGTCATGGCTCCGGGGGCGGGCGCATCATAGCAGATCGCCCGCCCCCGCGATGTCGGGATGATCCACCAGCAGATCAAGGGGATAGCGCCGGCCGGCGCGGTAGTCCGCGATGGCCCGGGCCACCAGGGGGCTGCGCAGGGGGCGCCCGGACAGGTCCGCCGGGTCCAGCCAGTGCACGGCGACGATGTCCGGGTCCAGCGCGGGCGGCGCGGCGGGCGCCCCGGCCGGGCCGGTGAAGCAGAACCGCAGCCAGGTATCGCCCGCCCCTTCCCAGCGGTAGATCCCCACCAGGGCCTCGGGCCGGAAGCGCCAGCCGGTCTCCTCCAGGACCTCGCGCACCACCGCGGCCGCCAGCGACTCGCCCGGTTCCAGGTGGCCGGCGGGCTGGTTGAGGACGGCACGCCCCCGGGGGCGCTCCTCAACCAGCAGATGCCGGCCGGCCTGCTCGATGACGGCGGCGACGGTGACCCGCGGGGCCCAGACCATGCCGTTCTCCGTGCCGGGGCGCCTCGGCCAGGCGCCACTGCCCCGGCGCCAGGTCGCCCAGTTCCCAGGGCCCCACCGCCACCCGCACCAGGCGCAGGGTGGGGTGGCCCACCGCCGCGGTCATGCGCCGCACCTGGCGGTTGCGGCCCTCGCGCAGGGTGATGGCGAGCCAGGAGGTCCCGGCGTCGGCCACGGCGGGGTCGCGCGGCCACAGGTCCGGCGGCGCCAGGCGTTCCACCTCCGCCGGGCGGGTGAGGCCGTCGCGCAGGCGCACCCCCTGGCGCAGGGCGGCCAGAGCGTCCTCGCCGGGCTCGCCTTCCACCTGGACCCAGTAGGTCTTGGCCCACTTGCGCCCCGGGTGGCTGATGCGGTGCTGCCAGCGGCCGTCGTCGGTGAGCACCAGCAGGCCCTCGCTGTCCCGGTCCAGGCGGCCCGCGGGATAGACCCCGGGCACCGGCACGTAGCGGGCCAGGGTGGGCCGGCCGGCGGCGTCGGTGAACTGGGACAGCACGCCGTAGGGCTTGTTGAACAGCAGGATCCGGGGCATGGGCGGGCTATTTTCCCTGAACTATCAAGGAAATGCCATTGCGGCCGATAAGACGGGCAGAGGGGAGACGATGTTCCACGGCGGACCCATTATACCCACCAGGACCCCATGACGAAGTCCCGGCCCAGCGTGCCCGGCCGCCTGCTCCTGCTGCTGGCGGCCGCCGGCCTCCTGTTGTTCGGCGGCACCCTCCATGTCCACCTGCAGGCGGAGGGTGCGGAGGCGGGCGGGAGCCCGCTGCCGTGGGCCGATTACCTGCTGATGCTGGCGGGACTCGTCCTGTTCCTGGCCGCGGGACTGTGGGCGGCCTTCGACCACGTGGTGCGCCGGCCCCTGCGGCAGGTGGCGCGGGCCATGGCCGCGGTGGCCCGCGGCGAGGCCCCGCGGGACCTGGACGACATGGAGGCGGAGAGCGCCGAGGTCCGCCACCTGCTCGCCGCCTTCCGGGCCATGCAGGCCGCCGTGCGGGCACGCGAGCAGCGGCTGCGGGCGGTCCTGGACAACGCCGCCGAGGGCATCGTGACCATCGACGGCCGCGGCCGGGTCGAGAGCTTCAACGCCGCTGCCGAGTCCCTGTTCGGGCGCGGGGCCGCGGAAGTCGTGGGGCGGCACGTGCGCCGCCTCCTCACCCGCGAGGCCTGGCACCGCTGCGCGGAGGTGGCGCGCCGCGGGCGCTGGCAGGTGCACTGGACGGGGGAGGCGGCGGGCGACTGCCTGTGGGGGCGGCGCGCCGACGGCTCGCGCTTTCCCATGTCGGTGAAGCTGTCGCACATGACGGTGGACGGCCGCCACCTGGTCACCGCCATCGTCGCCGACGTGAGCGAGCAACGCGCCCTCATCGCGCGCCTGCGCCACCTGGCCGAGCGCGATCCCCTCACCGGGCTCTACAACCGCCATTACTTCCTGCCCGAGCTGGAGCGGGCGGTGGCCCGGGCCCACCGGGCCGGCGAGCCCATGGCGGCGCTCGTCTACATCGACCTGGACAACTTCAAGTCCGTCAACGACACCCTGGGCCACCTGGCCGGCGACGACGTGCTGCGCGAGGCCGCGGCGCGGCTGTCGCGGCGCCTGCGCCAGGGCGACCTGCTGGCGCGCCTGGGCGGCGACGAGTTCGCGGTGCTGCTGGCGGACCTGCCGCCGGAACGGCTGCACGACACCGCCGAGGGCTTTCGCCGCCAGCTTGCGGACTTCGTGTTCCTGCGCGAGGGGCAGGCCGTCGAGGTGGCCTGTTCCATCGGCGTGGTGGCGCTGGGTCCCGACATCGAGGACAAGGAGGAACTGCTGGCCCGGGCCGACGCGGCCTGCCATGCCGCCAAGCAGGAAGGCCGCAACCGCGTGTGCGTGTACCGCAAGGACGACCACCGGCGGGTGGCGCGCGTGGCGGCCGACACGGGCTGGGCGCGGCGCATCCGCCGGGCCCTGGCCGAGGACCGCATGGTCCTGGCGGCGCAGCCCGTCGCCTGCCTCGACACCGGCCGCACCGGCATGTGCGAGGTGCTGGTGCGCATGCGCGACGAGCGCGGCGGGCTGGTCATGCCCGGCGGATTCCTGTCCCTGGCGGCGCGCTTCGGGCTCGTCACCGGGATCGATCGCCGGGTGATCAGCGGCGTCCTCCAGTGGCTGGCGGCGGCGGAGGAAAAGGGGGAGCGGCCCGTGATCCACAGCGTCAACCTGTCGGCGGAGTCGGTGGCCGACGCCGCCCTGCTGGACTTCGTCCGCGCCGAGCTGGAACGCTGGCGGGTGGACCCCACGCTGCTGGCGTTCGAGATCAGCGAGGCCACGGCCATGACCCACCTGGAGGCCACCGCGGCCTTCGTCACCGGCGCCCGGCGCCTGGGCTGCGCCACCGCGCTGGACGACTTCGGGGCCGGGCACTGCGCCTTCGCCCACTTCCGCGACCTGCCCTTCGACTTCGTCAAGATCGACGGCGAAATGGTCCGCGACCTCACCGGCGACGGCGTGCAGCGCGCCTTCGTGCGCGCCATCGCCGACATCGCCCGGGCCGCCGGGCGCAAGACCATCGCCGAGTGCGTGGAGACCCGCGCCGCCCTGGCGGCCCTGCGCGAGGCGGGGGTGGACATGGTGCAGGGCTTCTGCCTGGCGCGCCCCGGCCTGCTGGCGCCGGGCGCCGGCGACCCGCCGGGCCCGGCCTGATCCGCTTGCCCCGGCGCCGGGCGGCGGTGGTATCATGGCGCGCCTGTTTCCCGGCCACAGCCAGAGATTTCCACCCATGACCTTCGACCGGATCACCGTGCCGGCGGACGGCACCCGCATCACCGTCAACCCCGACCATTCCCTCGACGTGCCCGACCGGCCCATCGTGCCCTTCATCGAGGGGGACGGCATCGGCGTGGACATCACCCCGGTGATGCGCCGGGTCACCGACGCCGCGGTGGAGAAGGCCTACGGCGGCGCGCGCGCCATCGCCTGGATGGAGATCTACGCCGGCGAGAAGGCGACCCGGGTCTACGGCGAGGGCACCTGGCTGCCGGACGAGACCCTGGAGGCCATCCGCGAGTTCGCGGTGGCCATCAAGGGCCCGCTCACCACGCCGGTGGGCGGCGGCATCCGCTCCCTCAACGTGACCCTGCGCCAGGAGCTGGATCTCTACGTGTGCCTGCGCCCGGTGCGCTACTACGCCGGCACCCCCAGCCCGCTCAAGGCGCCGGAGAAGACCGACATGGTCATCTTCCGCGAGAACTCCGAGGACATCTACGCCGGCATCGAGTGGCCGGCGGGCAGCGCCGAGGTGAAGAAGGTCATCCGCTTCCTGCAGGACGAGATGGGGGTGCGCAAGATCCGCTTTCCCGCCACCTCCGGCATCGGCATCAAGCCGGTGTCGGAGGAGGGCACCAAGCGCCTGGTGCGCCGCGCCATCCAGTACGCCATCGACAACGACCGCGCCTCGGTGACGCTGGTGCACAAGGGCAACATCATGAAGTTCACCGAGGGGGCGTTCAAGAACTGGGGCTACGAGCTGGCGCGCGAGGAGTTCGGGGCGGTGGAGTTCGACGGCGGCCCCTGGTGCAAGCTCGAGAACCCGCGCACCGGCGGCGAGATCGTCATCAAGGACGTCATCGCCGACGCCTTCCTCCAGCAGATCCTGCTGCGGCCCGAGGACTACGACGTCATCGCCACCCTCAACCTCAACGGCGACTACATCTCCGACG
This sequence comes from Chromatiales bacterium, assembly GCA_026990045.1. GTDB lineage: Bacteria > Pseudomonadota > Gammaproteobacteria > CAMYNG01 > CAMYNG01 > JALUTW01. Next base: position 4,401 of record JALSIK010000413.1, read on the forward strand.
CCCTGGCGGCCCAGGTGGGGGGCATCGGCATCGCCCCCGGCGCCAACCTGTCCGACTCGGTGGCCCTGTTCGAGGCCACCCACGGCACCGCGCCCAAGTACGCCGGCCAGGACAAGGTCAACCCCGGCTCGCTCATCCTCTCCGCCGAGATGATGCTGCGCCACCTGGGGTGGACCGAGGCCGCCGACCGGGTGGTCCAGGGCATGGCCGGGGCCATCGCCGCCGGCACCGTCACCTACGACCTGGAGCGGCTCATGGAGGGCGCCACCCTGGTGTCCTGCTCCGGCTTCGGCGAGGCGGTGGTGGCGCACATGTGACCCGGCGCGCGGCGGGACCCCGCCGCGCGGGGGGCGGATGACAACGGCAGGGTGCCGGCCTCAGCCGGCGCCCAGGTCGCCGGTGGTGTCCTTGGGCCGGATGGAAGTGGCGTGCATCCCCTTGGGCCCCTGGGTGAAGTCGAACTCCACCGTCTGGCCCTTCTTCAGGGTCTTGTAGCCCTCCATGTGGATGGCGGAGAAATGGGCGAAGACGTCCTCCCCCCCCTCGGCCGGGGAAATGAAACCGTATCCCTTTGCGTTGCTGAACCATTTGACGGTGCCGATCGCCATGCCTTCCTAGCCTCCTTCTACTTCGCGTGGATGACCTCAAGAACCAGGGCGGTGGACAACAATTTCCACAAAAAACAGAAGGTTATGGTGGGGCCTCCCCCGGTGGTCGTTATCGTCGTTATCCTTCTAATATAGACAAAAATCCGCGCCCTGCATCCGCCCGGCCGGGCGGGGAACTTGCAAGGGGTTTTTCCTGACCAAATATCACGGATTGGGCCCCGTTGCGGGATTCGGCTAGAATCGTCCGAGGTATGAGCGAGAAGCACGATCAGGGGCGCCACGACGACGGCCTGGCGCTGCAGGAAGCCCGGCCGCGGCTCAAGAAGCCCCCCATGTATAAAGTTGTCCTGCTGAATGACGATTACACTCCCATGGAGTTCGTCGTTCACATCCTCGAGCGCTTTTTTGGCATGGATCGTGTAAGGGCCACGCGCATCATGTGGAAGGTGCACACCGAGGGCAAGGGGGTGTGCGGCGTCTTCACCCGCGACGTGGCCGAGACCAAGGTGGTCCAGGTGAACGACTTTTCGCGCCGGCACGAACACCCGCTGCTGTGCACGATGGAAGAATCGGATGGGTGACCGACCATGCTGAACAAAGAGCTTGAAGCCTCGCTGAACCAGGCGTTCCGCCAGGCGCGCGAGAAGGACCACGAGTTCATGACCGTGGAGCACCTGCTGCTGGCGCTGCTGGACAACCCCTCGGCCAGCGACGTGCTGCGCGCCTGCGGCGCCGACCTCGACGTGCTGCGGCGGGAGCTCACCGCCTTCCTCGACGAGACCACGCCGCTGCTGCCGCCCGACGACGAGCGCGACACCCAGCCCACGCTGGGCTTCCAGCGCGTGCTCCAGCGGGCGGTGTTCCACGTCCAGTCCTCGGGCAAGCAGGAGGTGACCGGCGCCAACGTGCTGGTGGCCATCTTCAGCGAGCAGGAGTCGCAGGCGGTCTACTTCCTCAAGAAGCAGGACATCACCCGCCTCGACGTGGTCAACTACATCGCCCACGGCATCTCCAAGGTCTCCGACGAGGACCAGGGCGGGTCCGAGGTGTCCGGCGGCGAGGAGGGCGCGGCGGAGAGCGGCCAGAGCCCGCTGGAGCAGTTCACCACCAACCTCAACCAGCTCGCGCGCATGGGCCGCATCGATCCCCTCATCGGCCGCAAGCAGGAGATCGAACGCACCATCCAGGTACTGTGCCGCCGGCGCAAGAACAACCCGCTGCTGGTGGGCGAGGCCGGCGTGGGCAAGACCGCCCTGGCCGAGGGCCTGGCCAAGATGATCGTGGACGGCGAGGTGCCCGAGGTCCTGAGCCGGTCCACCATCTACTCGCTGGACATGGGCACCCTGCTCGCCGGCACCAAGTACCGCGGCGATTTCGAGAAGCGGCTCAAGGCGGTGCTGGCCCAGCTCAAGAAGGAGCCGGGGGCGATCCTGTTCATCGACGAGATCCACACCATCATCGGCGCCGGGGCCGCCTCGGGCGGATCCATGGATGCCTCCAACCTGATCAAGCCGGTGCTGGCCTCGGGCGAGCTCAAGTGCATCGGCTCCACCACCTACCAGGAGTACCGCGGCATCTTCGAGAAGGACCGGGCCCTGGCGCGCCGGTTCCAGAAGATCGACATCACCGAGCCGTCGGTGGAGGAGACGGTGCAGATCCTCGAGGGGCTCAAGTCGCGTTTCGAGGAGCACCACGAGGTGCGCTACACCCACCAGGCCCTGCGCACCGCCGCCGAGCTGGCCGACCGCTACATCAACGAGCGCCACCTGCCGGACAAGGCGGTGGACGTCATCGACGAGGCCGGGGCCAACCAGCGCCTGCAGCCGCCGTCGCGGCGCAAGAAGACCATCGGCGTGAAGGAGATCGAGGCGGTGGTGGCCAAGATCGCGCGCATCCCGCCCAAGTCGGTCTCGCGCGACGACCGCGCCCAGCTCAAGAACCTGGAGCGCGATCTCAAGCTGGTGATCTACGGCCAGGACGAGGCCATCGAGACCCTGAGCACCGCCATCAAGCTGGCCCGCTCCGGGCTGGGCAACGAGAACCGCCCCATCGGCGCGTTCCTGTTCGCCGGGCCCACCGGCGTGGGCAAGACCGAGGTCACGCGCCAGCTCGCGCGCACCCTGGGCATCGAGCTCATCCGCTTCGACATGTCCGAGTACATGGAGCGGCACACCGTCTCGCGCCTCATCGGCGCGCCGCCGGGCTACGTGGGCTTCGACCAGGGCGGCCTGCTCACCGAGGAGATCGCCAAGCACCCGCACGCGGTGCTGCTGCTGGACGAGATCGAGAAGGCCCACCCGGACGTGTTCAACCTGCTGCTGCAGGTCATGGACCACGGCACCCTCACCGACAACAACGGGCGCAAGGCCGACTTCCGCAACGTCATCATCGTGATGACCACCAACGCCGGCGCCGACCGCCTCGACCGCCGCTCCATCGGCTTCACCGAGCAGGACCACTCCAGCGACGCCATGGAGGTCATCAACCGCACCTTCACGCCGGAGTTCCGCAACCGGCTGGACGCCATCATCCAGTTCAAGCCGCTGTCGCCGGAGACCATCAGCAAGGTGGTGGACAAGTTCATCTTCGAGCTGGAAGGCCAGCTCGAGGAGAAGGGCGTCACCCTCGAGGTGGACGACGAGGCCCGCACCTGGCTCGCCATGCACGGCTACGACCCCAAGATGGGCGCCCGGCCCATGGCCCGCGTGATCCAGGAGAACATCAAGAAGCCGCTGGCGGAGGAACTGCTGTTCGGCCGCCTGGCCGGCGGCGGCCACATCCGCGTGACCCTGCGCGACGACAAGCTCCACATGGAGCTGGAAGGCAAGGACGAGCTGACGACCCAGTGACGGGGACCGGCCGCCGGCGGGCGGGGATTCGCGGCCGGGGGCCGCTCCTACGCCTGAACGGGCACCCCGTAGGGCGGCACCGCGCAGCGATGCCGCCGGAGAGATCGCCGGGGCGTCGGCGGTCGGAGGACGGAAGACGGAAGACAGAGGACAGCGGGGTAGGGTGCGTTCGCTGCGCGAACGCACCAGGTGGGACGGTGCGACGGCTTTGCCGTCACACCCTACGCGGT
>JALSIK010000414.1 GCA_026990045.1 Chromatiales bacterium
CGGCAACAGCATGGAGATGGGGTTCACGGCTCCCCCAGCCAACCGGGTTCATTCCCGGGTCCCAAGGGTACCCCGTCCCGGCGGCGGGATAAAGCCACGGGCCGGGATCCGCGCCGGCACCGGGCCGAACCCTGCGGCTTCGAATCCAGTCGCAATGCGACCCGAACGAAAAAGCCCCGGCAAGCGGGGCCTTGTCCGTTTGCGTTGGCGTCCCCAACGGGATTGCTCCGCACATCCCTGTGCTCCGCCCCTTCGGGGCCGGCGCCGCTGCGCGGCACCGTTCCCGCGCGCTCCCGGCGCGCGGGTCGAACCCTACGGGTTCGAATCCGGCCGCGATGCAGCCCAAAACCACAGAGGGCCCCGACAAGCGGGGCCCTCTGTGGTTTGCGTTGGCGTCCCCAACGGGATTCGAACCCGTGTCGCCACCTTGAAAGGGTGGTGTCCTAGGCCGTCTAGACGATGGGGACGGAAACTTCTATCACTGTCTGTTTCATCCGCCCCCTCTCCCTCCGGGAGAGGGTCGGGGTGAGGGGATCAACGCTCCCTCTGTACCCTCCGGGTCCCGGCCGCTACTCTCCCGGATCCTGCCCGCGATCCGGGTAGCGCCGCCCCGGCCCGGCCAGCTGGCAGGCCACCGTGCCCGCCAGCAGGAGCAGAAAGCCCACCGGGACCAGACCGAGGGCCGTGATTCCCAGGCCCTCGGCGCCCTGCCACAGGGCGGTGAAACCCACCCCGAGGCCGACGGCCACCAGCACGATGCCGGACCAGACGGTGATGCGGCCCAGGCGGTGCATCAGCGCCCCAAAACGAAGGGGCGGCCCTGCCGCCCCCGCGCGTTCACTCTGGTGGAGCCAGGCGGGATCGAACCGCCGACCTCTACAATGCCATTGTAGCGCTCTCCCAGCTGAGCTATGGCCCCGAAAGAGGCGCGCATTTTACGACAGGCCGCCACGGACCATCAAGCCGCGGCGGCGCCGATGTGGGCCAGGGCCCGGTCGATGCGGGCCAGGGTCCGCTCCCGCCCCAGGAGCTCCAGGGTCACGTCGATGGGCGGCGAGACCGGCCCGCCGGAGACCGCCACCCGCAGGGGCTGGGCCACCTTGCCCAGCTTGAGCCCGGCGGCCTCGGCCACCGCCAGCACCGCCTGGTGCAGGGCCTCCCGCGCCCATGGCTCGACCCCGGCCAGCCGCGCCCGCAGGGCCTCCAGCACCGGCGCGGTCTCCGGGGTCAGGTTCTTGCGCGCGGCCTTGGGATCGTACTCCTCGAACTCGCGGTAGAAGAACAGGCTGTTGTCGGCCATCTCCACCAGGGTCTTGGCCCGCTCCTGCTGCGCCCGCACCACCTCCACCAGGTCCGGGCCGCCGGCCGGGTCCACGCCGCGCCGGCCCAGGTGATAGCTCAAATGGTGCGCCACGTGCTCCGGCGGCGAGCGCATGATGTACTGCTGGTTGAGCCACAGCAGCTTGGACGGGTTGAAGGTGGAGGCCGAGGTGTTGACGTCCTTGATGTCGAACAGGGCCAGCATCTCGTCCAGGGAGAAGATCTCCTGGTCGCCGTGGGACCAGCCCAGCCGCACCAGGTAGTTGAGCAGGGCCTCGGGCAGGTAGCCGTCCTCGCGGTACTGCATCACGCTCACTGCGCCGTGGCGCTTGGACAGGCGCTTGCCGTCCTCGCCCAGGATCATGGGCACGTGGGCGTAGACCGGCGGCTCCGCCCCCAGGGCACGGAGGATGTTGATCTGGCGCGGCGTGTTGTTGAGGTGATCGTCGCCCCGGATCACGTGGGTGATGTTCATGTCCAGGTCGTCCACCACCACCGTCAGGTTGTACGTGGGCGTCCCGTCGGAACGGGCGATGATGAGGTCGTCCAGCTCGCGGTTGTCGAACACCACCCGCCCGCGAATGAGGTCGTCCACCACCACCTGGCCCTCGGTGGGGTTGCGGAACCGGACCACCGGCTCCACGCCGGGACGCGGCTCGGTCCGGGCCCGGCAGCGGCCGTCGTAGCGCGGCTTTTCCTTGCGCGCCATCTGCTCCGCGCGCAATGCGTCCAGCTCCTCCTTGGTGCAGTAGCAGTAGTAGGCATGACCGCCGTCCAGCAGCCGCCGGATGACCTCGCGGTAGCGCTCCATGCGGCGGGTCTGGAAGAACGGCCCCTCGTCGTACTCCAGTCCCAGCCAGGTCATGCCCTCCAGGATGGCATTGACCGACTCCGCCGTGGACCGCTCCAGGTCGGTGTCCTCGATGCGCAGGATGAACCGGCCGCCGTGCCTGCGGGCATGGAGCCACGAGAACAGCGCCGTGCGGGCGCCGCCGATGTGCAGGTAACCCGTGGGGCTGGGGGCAAAGCGCGTGCGAATGGTCATGTCACCGGACCCTGGTCGACGAGGGGGCGTATTCTAGCAGGATGTTGAAAAAGGTCATCCCAGACCTTTTCCAACGCGCCGAACCCGGCGCAGGTCCGGGTTCGGCTACGCAAAATCAAGCGCTTGCGCGCTTGATTTGCGGGCGGGGCATCCCTGCCCCGCGCCAGCAGGCTGTTTTCCAACAGCCTGCTGGCAGCCCCCCGGGCGGGCGATCCATGCAACCCCGCCGGCCGGCGGCGGATCACTCCGTTTCCTGACGCCCGGGATCCGGTGCCGGACGGCACCCGTCCGAAAGCCGCCATTGGTGCAATTCATCGCAGAGTTCACGGATCATGTCTCCCACCTCCGCCCCCTGGCGCGGGGCCGCCAGCAGGTAGCCCTGGGCGATGTCGCAGCCATGGCGGCACAGGAACTCCAGTTGTTCCCTGGTTTCCACGCCCTCGGCCACCACTTCCAGGCCCAGCTGGTGGCCCAGGGCGATGATGGCACCGGCCAGGGCCGCACTGTCATCGTCGCTGAGCACATCGGCCACGAAGGAGCGATCGATCTTCAGCACCTCGATATCGAAACGGTTGAGGTAGGCCAGCGACGAGTACCCGGTACCGAAATCGTCCACCGCCACCCGCACCCCCAGGGCCCGGAAGTCGTCCAGGATGGCCGCGGTCCGATCCACGTCACGCATGATCACGCTCTCGGTGATCTCCAGCTCCAGTGCCGCCGGGGGCATGCCGCTTTGCTCCAGGATCTCCCGCACCACCTGCACCAGGCGGTGGGAAGCGAGCTGGCGGCCCGACAGGTTGACCGCGATGCGGGGCACGGCGACCCCTTGCGCCTGCCACCGGCCGTACTGCTCCGCCACCGCCCGCAGCACCCACTCCCCCACCGGCTCGATGAGCCCCGTCTCCTCCAGCAGGGGGATGAAGTCATCGGGCGGCACCAGGCCGCGCTCGCCGTCGGACCAGCGAATGAGCGCCTCGACCCCGCTGATGCGGCGGTTGCGCAGGTCCAGCTGCGGCTGGAAGAACAGCACGAACTCGTCGCGATCCAGTGCCCCGCGCAATCGCGTCTCCAGGCTCAGCCGGGCCCGGGCCCGCTCGCCCATCTCGCGGGAGTAGAACCGGCAGGTGTTGGTCCCTTCCTCCTTGGCCCGCAGCATGGCGGTGTCCGCGTTCTGCAGCAGCAGCTTGGGATCGTCGCCGTCGTCGGGAAAACAGGCCGCGCCCACGCTGGCGGTGAGGTAAAGCTCCTGGGCGCCCAGGGTGAAGGGCCGCGCCAGGGCCTCCAGGATCTTGTCGGCGATGGGACCGATATCGTTGAGGTCGGCCACGTCCGCCAGCAGCACCGCGAACTCGTCGCCGCCCAGGCGGGCCACGGTGTCGCCCTCGCGCACCGTGGCCGCCAGCCGGGCCGCCACCTCCCGCAGCAGGTGGTCCCCCGCCTCGTGTCCCAGGGACTCGTTGATGCCCTTGAACCGATCCAGGCCCACGCACAGCACCGCCACGTTGCGCCGCTGCCAGCGGGCCCGGGTCAGGGCCTGGGACAGGCGTTCCCCCAGCAGCACCCGGTTGGGCAGCTCGGTGAGGGCATCGTGGTGGGCCAGGTAATGGAAGCGCTGTTCCACCTGCATGCGCTCGGTGACGTCCTTGCCGGTGGAGACGTAGTGCGTGATGGCGCCGTGGCGGTCGATGAGCGGGGTGATGGTCTTTTCCTCGTAGTAGAGCCGGCCGTCCTTGCGCCGGTTGACGAAGATGTCCGTGAACGGCTGGCCGCTGGCGATGGTCTGCCACAGGCGGTTGTAGAAGGCCCGCCCCTGCTTGCCCGAGCGCAGCACGCGGGGGGTCTGTCCCACCACCTCGTCGCGGCGCCAGCCGCTGATCTCCTCGAAGGCGCGGTTGACGTAAACCACCACCCCCCGGGCATCGGTGATCATCACCGCGTCGGCGGTCTGCTCCACCACCTGGGCCAGGCGCCCGCGCTCGCCTTCGTCGGCCCGCCGGGCACTGACGTCGCGCACCACCGCCACGAAGCCCGTTTCCCCTTCCAGCTCCAGCGGTCCCAGCGAGACCTCCAGGGGAATATCGCTGCCGTCGGCACGCCGGCCCACCGCCTCGCAAGGTTCGCCCGGCCCTGTCGCGGGCGGCCCGTGGGCCAGCCATGCGCGCAACACGTTCCCGGGCGCACCGTCGGCGGGCACGACGAGCCGCCCCACGGGCATCCCCAGCACGGCCTCGGCGTTGAATCCGAATATCCTTTCCGCCGCCTGGCTGAAGCCGGTGATCCCGCCGCGACCATTGACCGTGATGATCCCGTCGGGGGTGTGGTCCACGATGGCGCGCTGCCGGGCCTCGGCATCGGCCAGGGTGCGGCGCAGGTTCCACTCGCCGGTGAGGTCCTCCAGCGCCACCAGGTAGCCGGGGCCGTCCTCCAGCGGCACCTCCACCAGGGAAATGCTGAGGTAGCGCTCGGCATCCCCCAGCCGGCGCAGGCGGCGGTCGCCCACCAGCGGACGGCGGTGTTCCGCCACATCCTCCACCAGCTCCGCCAGCTCCACGTCCCCGCAACAGGCCTGCCAGGTCATGCCCCGCAGGGTCTCCCGGGCGTGGCCGGTGAGCTCGGCCAGGGCGCTGTTGGCCTCGACGATGCGAAGCTCCGCATCCAGCAGGGCCAGCGGCACCGCGATGGCCTGCACGATGCGCTCGGCCTGCGCCCGGAGCTGTTCCATGCGCCGGCGGTCGGCATGGAAATACGCCTTGAGCACCAGGCCGATGTCCAGGAAGGCCACCTTGAGCAGGGCCTGGATGGCCCGCAGCAGCCCGGCCTGGTCGCCGGCATAGGCCGCGGCCATCTGCGGCAGCAGCTCGTTGAGATAGGCGGCGTAGGCGCCCAGGTACCACTGGGGCGCCAGGCCCACGCGCTGGTGAACCAGGCCCACCCGCACGCGGTTGAGTGCGTAATCGAGGTCGTAGCACCCGCCCAGCAGCTCGCGGAAGTAGCGCTCCTGGGCCTGGCGCAGGCGTGCCACCGTGCGCTCGTCGGGCAGCAGCGCCCGCGTGGGCGCGAAGGCCAGCAGGCGGCTGTAGAAATGGTCGAGAAACGCCTGGCCGGGACGGCCCAGTCGCCGGCCCAGGTCGGCCAGAACCGCCTCGGTGGTGGCGTCGAGTTCCAGGTACTGCTTCCGCTGCAGGAGCCCGGCCTCGTCCAGGCCCATGGCGCCCACAACATCCCGCATGGGGGATCGGTCTTCTTGCATCAGTTCCACATTCACGCACCAAACCTGATGCGTGCCCGGCCGGCGCGCCGCGATGGACGATGCTCCGGCGGAGTTCTGATTCTCAGTACAGGCGGGAAGCGGGCCTGGAATGATTGTTGGGGAACGGTGACGGTTCCGGTGCCCCGACACGAAGCCGGACGAATGGGGTCCGGTCGCCGTTGCTGAGTAGTCTATCGGCACCCGCGGCGCCGACTTGAAGGGGCCGGGGAGATCGGCCGCCTTGTTTAATGTTGTCTCATGGACGCAGCGCTTGCAAGACAGGCGCAGCGGTCACGATTCCACACAAGGATTACTGATTAAACCGCGGACCCTTCCACCAGGGTGTTGAGCAGCTCGGCCGAATGGATGACGTCACGGGCAAAGTCCGCCAGCTTGCGGCGCTGGGAACGGGCATGGCCGCGCAGCAGCTCGAAGGCGCGCCGCTCCGGCAGGTGGAAGCGCTCCATCACCACGCCCACGGCGACGCTGATGAGGCGCTCGCTCTCCAGCGCCGAGGTGAGCTTCTCCCGCGCCGCCCGCAGCTCGGCCAGCTCCCGGGCCCGGGTGAGCGCGGCCTCCAGCTCCGGGATGAGCCGCTCCACCTCCACCGGCTTGACCACGTAACCCAGGGCCCCTTCCTCCACCGCCGGGCGCACGGTCTCCTCGTCACCGTAGGCCGACAGGAACACGAAGGGCACCCGCAGCTCGTTGCACAGGTCCCGGGCCAGCTCCACCCCGCTGCGATCGGGCAGCCGCATGTCCAGCACCGCCAGGTCCGGGCAATCCTCGTGCGCCAGGGCCAGGGCCTCGGCCGCGTTCCGGGCCCGCAGCACGGTATAGCCGGCCGCCTCCAGGCCCTCGGCCAGGGTGGCCAGCACCACCCGATCATCGTCCACCAGCAGCAGCTTGGCTTTCGGCATGGAATCGAACCCCCTTCCCTTATTTACACTCATTCTACAAGAGAATCCCTCCCGCCGGATCCCCGGGAACCGGGCCCGGCGCGCAGCACCGGCGGACCCAGCCGCAGCCTGGCCTGGACGCCGCCGCCGCCGGCCGCCAGCACCAGCTCCGCCCCCTGCGCCGGCAGCAGGGAACGCACCAGGCGCAGCCCCGTGCCCAACCCGCTACCGGTTTCCAGGTCCAGCCCGGGTGGCAGCGCCGCCGGGCGGTTACACACCTCGATCACCGCTCCCTCCGTCCCCAGGCACGCCCGGACCTTCACCCTGCCAGTGCCGGCAGGGGTGTGTTTCACCGCGTTGGTGACCAGTTCATTGAGCACCAGCGCCACGGGCACGGCCTCCGCGTCCACCACCCGCTGCTCCCCGCCGACGTCCTGACCAGTGACCTTCAACGAGGGCCTGACGCCGGTGATCTGCTCCACGTTGGCCACGATGGAGTCCAGCATGGCCACCAGCGAAGCATCCTCTTCGCCCGCCCGGCCCTGCAGGCCGTGCACCGCCGCCACCGCCCCCACCTGCGCCACCGCGGCCTCGATGGCACCGCGGGCCTGCGGGTTGCGGCGGGCCTGGCGCTGGAGCAGCCCGATGACGCTCTGGAGGTTGTTCTTGATGCGGTGATGCACCTCGCGGACCAGGGCCTTGCGCTGGGCCCGCTCGCGCTCCAGCATCTCCCGCTGGTGACGCTGCTGGGCGCTGATGTCCTCCATCAGCACGTACACGCCGCTCACCCCGTCATCCGATGCGTAGCGGGCAATGAAGGTGGTCCGCACATGCCGCAGTGCCATGCCACCCAGGGCCAGCTCCGCCGTGATCTCGCGCGTGTGCCCGCGCAGGGCCGCCTCGATCCCCGGGGCCAGCAGCCTGTAGGCGGCCTCGCCCACCACGTCCCGGAACGGGCGCCCCACCAGCCGGTCAGGCGCCATGTCCAGCCAGCGCTGGTGACTCCGGTTGGCATAGCGGTAGCAGCCACGGCGATCCAGCAGGGCCAGGAGACCGGGGATGGCGTCCGTGATCTGGCGGAGCTGCTGCTCGCTGTGCTGCAGGGCAAGCCGCATGCGGGTCACCTCGGTGACATCGCTGGTGATCCCCCCCACCGCGAAGATCCGGCCATCGGGCCCGCGCAGGGGAAACTTGGTGGTGCTGAACAGGCGCAGCTCACCGTCGATGCGGACCGGGAAATCGAAGTCCAGCGCCTGCCCGTGGCGCACCACCTCCCGGTCCGAGTCGGCGAACTCGGTTGCCATCGCGGGCGAAAACAGCTCGTCGTCGCGGCGGCCCACGATCTGGCCGCGATGGTAACGGGTCAGTTCCTCGAACCGGCGGTTGACCACCAGGTGACGGCCTTCCAGGTCCTTGACGTACATGGCCGCGGGCGAGTTGTCGAGAAAGGCCTGCAACAGGGCGTCCTTTTCCCACAACCGGGTCTCGGCACTCCTGCGACCCGAGACGTCCCGGTGAAT
>JALSIK010000415.1 GCA_026990045.1 Chromatiales bacterium
CCAGTGCACCACCTCGCCGGCACCGAGGATGAGCAGCCCGCCCGGATGCAGGTGCTCGACGAAGCGGTTGACGATCTCCTCGCGCCGCTCGCGGCGGAAGTAGATCAGCACGTTCTGGCAGAAGATGACGTCCATCATGCCGATGCGCGCCGCGTCCAGGTTGATGAGATTCAGGCGCGTGAAGCAGACCCGCTCGCGGATGCGCTTGACGAGCCGGTAATGATCGAGATCCCACGGGGTGAAGTACTCGCGCAGGATCTCCAGCGGCAGGTTCTTGAGCCGGTTGCGGTGATAGACCCCCTCGCGGGCGTGGGCCAGCGAGGCGCGGCTGATGTCGGTGGCCATGACCGAGCAGTACCCCTTGAGGCCGTGGCGCCGCATGAAGTGGTCCACGGCGATGGCCAGCGAAAAGGCCTCCTCGCCGGTGGCGCAGCCCGCGCTCCACAGGTCCAGCCGCACCGGCGCGGCCTCCGCCCCCTCTTCTTCCGGCAGCAGGCGCGCCAGGCAGTGGTCCTCCAGCAGTTGCAGGGCCTGGCGATCGCGGTAGAAGCGGGTCTCGTGCACCGTGAGCCGGTCCACCAGGATCTCCCACTCCACCGCCCCGTGGCGGCCGTTGTTGAGCAGCTCCAGGTAGTCCTGGTAACGGGTGCAGCCGATCTCCCGCATGCGGCCGCTGAGGCTGGTGAGCAGGAACGACTTCCGCTCGGCCGGCAACGTGATCCCGATGCGGTTCTCCAGCATCTGCTGCCAGTGCTGGAACTGGGCGTCGTCCATGGGCGGCACCTGCTGCATGGACCAGCGTCCCGAGTCGTTGGCCGAGGGGCTTGTCGTTGCCAGTGCCATGAACCGCTACCGGCGGCTGCCTCAGGCCGGGAGCTTGAAGCCCGCCACCGACCGCCGCAGCTCGTTGGCCAGCTCGGCCAGGTTACCGATGGAAGCCGCCGTCTCGTTGGTGCCGGCCGAGGTCTGGGTCGTGATCTCCTGGATGACGTTCATGGTGTCGGAGATGTTGACCGCGGCCGCCGCCTGCTGCGAGGCCGACTCGGAGATGTTCCGGATCAGCTCGGCCAGGTGGGTGGACACGCTCTCGATCTCGCCCAGGGCCTCGCCGGCGTCCTGGGCCAGCTGCGCCCCGCGCACCACGTTGGCGGTGCTCTGCTCCATGGAGGCCACCGCCTCGTTGGTGTCGGTCTGGATGGTCTTCACCAGGGCCTCGATCTGGCGCGTGGCGTCGGCCGAGCGCTCCGCCAGCCGCTGCACCTCGTCGGCCACCACCGCGAAGCCGCGGCCCGCCTCGCCGGCCATGGCCGCCTGGATGGCGGCGTTGAGCGCCAGGATGTTGGTCTGCTCGGCGATGTCGTTGATGAGCTCCACGATGTCGCCGATCTCCTGCGACGACTCGCCCAGCCGCTTGATGCGCTTGGAGGTCTCCTGGATCTGCTCGCGGATGGTGTTCATGCCGTCGATGGTCTTCTGCACCGCCTCGGCGCCCTTGTTGGCGATGGCCACCGAGCGGTTGGCCTCGTTGGCCAGCTCCGCCGCGTGGTTGGACACGCCCTCGATGGACACCGCCATCTCGTTGATGGCCGAGGAGGCGGCGGTGATCTGCTGCGCCTGGTGGTCCGAGGCCTCGGCCAGGTGCATGGCGGTGGCCTGGGTCTGCTGGGCCGCGGCCGACACCTGCTGGGTGGTGTCGTTGATGGCGGAGACGATGTTGCGCAGCGCGTCGATGGTGTAGTTGATGGAGTCGGCGATGGCGCCGGTGATGTCCTCGGTCACCGTCGCCTCCACCGTGAGGTCGCCGTCGGCCAGGTCGCCCATCTCGTCCAGCAGGCGCAGGATCGCCTGCTGGTTGCGCTCGTTGGTCTCCTGGGTCTGGCGCCGCTGCTCCTCGGCGATGCGCCGCTGTTCCTCCACCACCGCCAGCTGTTCGCGGTTGTAGAGGAAGTAGACCACGCCCAGGGCCACCAGCAGCACCAGGGTGGCCAGGGCCAGCACGTTGGCCACGGTGGACGACAGCCGGTTCTCGATGGCCCGCTGGTAGGCCCCCGCCAGGTTGTTGATGGACTCCAGCACCTTGTCGGACAGGCCGAGGATGGCCTGGGACGCGTCGGAGATGTTGAACATCTCGGGCGAGCGCTCGAGGATGGCCCCCACCCGGTTGCTCATCTGGTTGAACAGCTCCAGCACCTCCTTGAGCTTGGCCCGCGCCCCCGGCTCGGTCACGCGGTTGATGCGCAGGGTGCGGCTGCCGCGCAGCATGCCGTCGAGCACGCGGCCGTAGAGGGCGGCGTCACGGCCGAAGCGGTCGGCCGCGGTCACCGCCGCCTCGCCGCCTTCCAGCACCTTGGCCACGTTGGAGGCGATGCGCTGGATGAGCATGAGCTGGCGGGTGGCGATGTAGATCTGGTCCGCCGGCGCGTTCTGCTCGGCCAGGGCCGTCACCACCTCGTCGGTGAGGGCCAGCAGGGTGGGGATCTGCTCGTCGATGGCGTGGATGTGCTGGCGCATGGAGGTCACCACTTCCTGGCCGCCGGAGATGATGTCGGAGTTCTTAGAATACTCCGACCACAGCGTCTCCAGCTCCTGCAGGCGCGGGGCCACCTCGGCCGGGGTATTGGCCTGCTGCCAGCCCAGGATCTGCTGGAAGCGGTCGCGGGCGCTCTGCAGGCCGGGGAACATGGCCACGTCACCCTGCGCCGCCTGCGAGGCCAGCTTGGCGATCTCCTGCGAGAGCACCTTCTGGGTACCGATCTTCTCGATGTACTCGTTGTCCAGACGGCTCTGCCGGGCGTCCCAGATGAACAGGCCCACGGTGGAGCCCACGGACAGCACGAGCAGCACGATGATCAGCACCAGGAGGGTGCCGTAAGTGGAACGGGTCTTCCCGTCCGTCGCTTTCTCCGCCATTGTCTTGCTCCTGACGTTCTCGTCGGTGATCGTTCAGTGTCCCGCCCGTCTCCCGCCGGCGGCCTCAGCCGTGCGCCGCCACCTGCAGGAAGCGCGGGTCCGCCGCCAGCCGCGCCATGCTGAACACGCCCCAGTGGCCGCTGGCGTGGCGATAGGCCCCGTCGAGGTAACCGCGCATGCCGTCCGGCGCCTCCGGCAGCTCGTCGCTGCGTTCCTCCTCGAAGAAGTGGCGCAGGCCCACCACCTCGTCCACGACCAGGCCGGCCGACACCCCGCCCTGCTGCACCGCCAGGATCCGGGTATCCCGTCCCGGCGTGATCAGGCGGTCGCCGATGAAGCCGGCCAGGTCCAGGATGGGCAGCAGGGTCCCGCGGATGTTGGCCAGGCCGCGTACCCAGGCATGGGCCCCGGGCACCCGGGTCATCTGTGGATAGTCCAGGATCTCGTTGATCTCGGCGATCCCCGACACCAGCAGCACCCCGGACACGCGGAAGGCGATGCCCGACCACGGCCGCCTCACCTCTACCTGCTGCGGCAGGCCGCGGGCATGGCGCCGGCTCCGGGCCTCCAGCTCCCGCAGCAGGGCGAAGGGCTGCTGGGCCAGGGATGTCGCCACCCGGTTCACGCCCCCAGTGCCGTGTTCATCTTGGCCACCAGCTCGGCCTCCTCCACCGGCTTGGTGATGTAGTCCTTGGCCCCCTGGCGCAGGCCCCACACCCGGTCGGTCTCCTGGTCCTTGGTGGTGACGATGATGATGGGGATGTCCTGGGTCTCCGGGTCCTTGGTCAGCAGGCGCGTGGCCTGGAACCCGTTGAGCCCCGGCATCACCACGTCCATGAGAATCAGCTCGGGATGTTCGGCCCGGGCCTTGGCGATCCCCTCCTCGCCGTCGGCGGCGGTGGAGACGGTGTGGCCGTTCTTCTCCAGCATGGTCTTGAGGACATGCACCTCGGTGGGCGAATCATCGACGATCAAAATACGCGCCATGGCGGGCCTCCTGGTCAAACAGCTGCGGGCGTTGTGCGTGCGCCGTATCCGGTTGGTCTGTCAGGTTGCTCTGGCGGCGACTCCGCGCGTCCGGGGCTCAGCCCAGCACGTGCTTGCGGATCGCGCCCAGCAACTCCTCCTTGGTAAACGGTTTGGTCAGGTACTCCTCGGAGCCCACGATGCGGCCCCGCGCGCGGTCGAACAGGCCGTCCTTGGAGGACAGCATGATCACGGGCGTCTTGCGGAACACCTTGTTGTTCTTGATGAGCTGCGTGGTCTGGTAGCCGTCGAGGCGGGGCATCATGATGTCGACGAAGATGATGTCCGGGTGCTGGTCCGCGATCTTGGCCAGAGCCTCGAACCCGTCGGTGGCGGTGATCACCTCGCAGCCCACCTTCTTCAAGAGCGTCTCGGCCGTCCGGCGGATGGTCTTGCTGTCGTCGATGATCATCACCTTCAGACCTTGGAATCCGTCTTCCATCACCTTTTCTGCCAGCATAGCGGTTGTTCTTGCGTTTGCCGTCCACCGGGACCTTGAGCGATGTTCAGTTTTTCCTTATATACTACTGGTACGGCGCCATCAGGCCCGATATTTAACACATTCCTTAGGAACAATCTATAAGTATCGATAACCTATAGACTATTTCGATTTGGCTCCCTGTCAACCATGACCGGCCGGGCAGGACCACCCCGGGGGAGCCCTGACCTCCCGGTTATCGGCTGGCCGAGCCAACTTCTTGATATTGCTTTCCACGCCATGAAACGGCGCCGGATCTGTTACAGTCTCCGCCCCACGTCCACCAGACCCGCACGCAGGCCATGACGCTGCAGCTCGCCGTGGTGATGGATCCCATCGGGACCATCGACTTCAAGAAGGACACCACCCTGTCCCTCCTGCTGGCCGCCCAGGCCCGTGGCATGGAACTGTACCACGTCCTGCAGAGCGACCTGTATCTGGACCGGGGGCGGACGGGCGCGCGCATGCAGCCCCTGGCCGTGGCCGACGATCCCGGCGGCTGGTACCGGCTGGGGGAGCCCGTCGATCGCCCCCTGGCGGAGATGGACGTGGTGCTCATGCGCAAGGACCCGCCCTTCGACACCGACTACCTGCACGCCACCTACCTGCTGGAGCTGGCGGCGGCCGAGGGCACGCTGGTGGTCAACGATCCGCGCGCCCTGCGCGACTGCAACGAGAAGCTGGCGGTGGCCTGGTTCCCGGAGCTGGCCCCGCCCACCCTGGTGGCCGCGGGCGCCGCGCGCATCCTGGCCTTCCTCGAGGCGCACCGCGACATCATTCTCAAGCCCCTGGACAGCATGGGCGGGGCCTCGGTGTTCCGCCTGCGCCGGGACGATCCCAACCGCAACGTGATCATCGAGACCCTCACCCGCCACGGCCGCCGCCAGGTGATGGCCCAGCGCTTCATCCCGGAGGTGGCCGAGACCGGCGACAAGCGCATCCTGCTGGTGGACGGCGAGCCCCTGCCCCGGGCCCTGGCCCGCCTCCCCGCCCCGGGCGAGACCCGGGCCAACCTGGCCACCGGCGGCCGCGGCGTGGGGGTGGAACTCACCCCCCGCGACCGCGAGATCTGCGCGCGGGTGGGCCCGGAGCTGGCCCGGCGCGGGATCCTGTTCGCCGGGCTCGACGTCATCGGCGGCTGGCTCACCGAGGTCAACGTCACCAGCCCCACCGGCGCCCGCCAGTTGCAAGCCGAGTTCGGCCTCGACGCGGGCGGCCGCCTGCTGGACGCGGTGACCGCCCGCCTGGCCGCCGGCACCGCGCGGAGGGCACCGTGAACCCCCTGCGCCGCCACCGCCTCGCCACGGCGGCCGTGCTGGCGGCCGTGCTCGCCGCCGGCTGCCAGCGGCAGGCGCCGTCCATCCACCGCCACGAGTTCCTCGCCTTCGGCACCCTGGTGGAACTGAGCCTGGCCGGGGTGGACCCGGAGCTGGCGCAGGAGGCGGTGGCCACGGTGCGCCAGGACCTGGAGTTCATGCACTTCGCCTGGCATGCCTGGAAACCGGGTCCCCTGGGGCGCACCAACAAGCTCCTGGCCACCGGCGCCTGGTTCTCGGGCAACCCCTCGGTGCTGCCCCTCATCCGGCGGGCCCGGGAGCTGTCGGCCGCCAGCGGCGGCCTGTTCAACCCGGCGCTGGGCAATCTCGTCCGGCTGTGGGGCTTCCAGGCCGACGCCCCGCCCGGCGCTCCGCCCAAGCCGGAGGCGGTGGCGGCGCTGCTGCGCGACCTGCCCGCCATGGACGACATCGAGATCCGCGGGGTGCGCATGCGCGGCCGCCACCCCGCCCTGCGCCTGGACCTGGGGGCCATGGCCAAGGGCTGGGCGGTGGACCGCATCAGCGAAAACCTCAAGCGGCTGGGGGTGGAGAACGCCATCGTCAACGCCGGCGGCGACCTGCGCGCCTTCGGCCGCGCCGGCGACCGGCCCTGGCGCATCGGCATCCGCCACCCGCGCAAGGCCGGCGCCATCGCCTCGGTCACCATCGAGGGCGACGAGGCGGTGTTCACCTCCGGCGACTACGAGCGCTACTTCGAGTACCGCGGCCGGCGCTACCATCACATCCTGGACCCGCGCACCGGCTACCCGGCCACCGGCACCCAATCGGTCACCGTCATCCACCACGACGGCGCCCTGGCCGACGCCGCCGCCACCGCCCTGTTCGTGGCGGGGCCGGAGGGGTGGCGCGAGACGGCGGCGAAGATGGGCGTGCGCCAGGTGATGCTCATCGACGCCGGCGGCGGCATCCACCTCACCCCGGAGATGGCGCGGCGGCTCACCTTCGAGATGGAGGTGCCGCCGCCCAGGGTGGAGCCCCTGCCGTGAAGCGTGCCGGGGCGGTGCTGCTGCTGTGCGCGGGGCTGGCCGCGGGCGCCGCGCCGGGGGCGGACCCGGCCCCGGCGGTGGTGGAGGTGCGCACCGCCGCCGGCTTGGTGGCGCGCCTGCCCCTGGACCGGGACCGGACCCTGCGCGTGGACGGCCCCCTGGGCCAGAGCGTGGTGGAGGTGCGCGGCGGCCGTGCCCGCTTCGCCCGCGCCGCCTGCACCGGCCGCCTGTGCCTGGCCGCGGGCTGGCTGGGCCGCGACGGCGACACCGCCGCCTGCGTGCCCAACCGGGTGTACCTGCGCCTGCGCGGCGGCCCGCGCCGCTTCGACAGCATGAACTTCTGAGCCCGCCCGCGGTCCACGGCAGGCGACGCCCATCGCGGCAGACGCACCGTGACCCGCACCGCGTTTCGTGACGCAGGCCGCGGAGCGCCACGGTGCCGCGGCACCGGCGAGGGCCTATAATCCACCCGATGCCCGTTCCGGCCACCACCGCGCCATGACCGCCGCCGCCCTGGACAGCCCGCCGTCCCCCGAGACCCTGGTGCGCGAGCGCCTGGGGCTCACCCTGTTCCTGGCCCTGGCCCTGCACGCCATCGTCATCCTCGGCGTGAGCTTCACCGCCAGCCTGCCCGAGGAGCCGCCGGTGATGAACATGGAGATCACCCTGGTCCACCAGCATGCGCCCGAGGCCCCGGAGGAAGCCGACTACCTGGCCCAGGCCAACCAGCGGGGCGGCGGCGACGTGCGCGAGAAGGTGCGGGCCACCAGCCCCTTCTCCAACCCCAACCCGGTGGACGAACGGGGCATCGCCCCCGACAGCCGCCCGGCCCTGGCCCCGCCGCCGCTGCCGGAGCAGGAACTCCAGACCGAGCTGCTCACCGCCGACCGCGCCGAGCGCCGGGTCCCCAGCCGCGAGCAGCAGGCGCCGGTGCCGCCGGTCCCGCAGCGGCTGACCCCGGCCCAGCTGCTGGAGCGCTCGCGCGAGATCGCGCGCCTGGCGGCGGAGATCAACCGCATCAAGCAGACCTACCAGCAGAGCCCGCGCCACACCTATACCAACGGCGCCAACGCGCGCCAGTACCGCTTCGCCGCCTACCTGGACGCCTGGCGCGCCAAGGTGGAGGAGATCGGCAACCTGAACTACCCCGAGGAGGCCCTGCGCCGCAACCTGTCGGGCTCGCTGCTGCTGGACGTGGCCATCAACGCCGACGGCACCCTCAACAGCGTGCGCGTGCTGCGCTCGTCCGGGCACGAGGTGCTGGACCAGGCGGCGGC
>JALSIK010000416.1 GCA_026990045.1 Chromatiales bacterium
GGCGAACAGGCCCAGGGTGTTGTACACCGTGGCCTTGGAGACGTGGGCGCCACCGGCGTTGACCGCCTCCAGCACCTGGTCGGCGGACAGGTGCTGGGGCCGCGCGAACAGGAGCGCGGCGATCTCCACCCGCTGCTGGGTGGGCATGATGCCGTGGGCACGCAGGCGCTCGATCACCTTCTCCCGGCCAAGGGATTGTTTTTCAAGGTGTTGGGTCATTATTCCCAGTATAACCCAATGGAAGGCACCGGGCCAGATGGAAGCGCCTCAGGCCGCCGCCCGGGCCGGCGCGTAGGGCGCCGGATCCAGCGCCGGGACCCGCCCCAGCATGAGATCGGCCACCAGCCGGGCCGAGGCCGGGGCCAGTACCAGGCCGTTGCGGTAGTGCCCGGTGGCCACCCACAGCCCTTCGATTTCCGGGTGTTCCCCCAGGAACGGGACCCCCGTGGGAGAACCCGGCCGCAACCCCGCCCACTGGCGCACCACCGGCAGCTCCGCCAGCACCGGGGCGATGCGCCGGGCCTCGGCCACGAGTTCCCGGCGGGCCTCGGGGGTCACCGACTTGTCGAAGCCGGACTCTTCCAGGGTGCTGCCGGCCAGCACGTGGCCGTCGCGGCGCGGGATGACGTAGCGCCCGCGCGACAGCACGATGCGGCGCAGCCGTCCCGGCGGCCCCCGGAACAGGATCATCTGGCCCCGCACCGGCCGCACCGGCAGGGCCGCCCCCAGCGGAGCCAGCAGGCCGGCACTCCAGGCCCCCGCCGCCACCAGCACCTGCCCGGCCGGCACCGTCCCCGACGGGGTCAGCAGGTCCCGGACCCGGCCGGCCCGGGTACGGATGGCCCGCACCTCCACCCCCTGGCGCACCTCCACCCCCTGCCGCTCCAGGGCCCGGTGCAGGGCCCGCACCAGGCGCGGGTTGCGCACCTGGGCCACCTCCGCCAGCCACAGCAGCGGTGCGCCCACCTCGCCCAGGCCCGGCTCCAGCGCCCGCGCCCCCCTCTTGTCCAGGACCTCCACGGGAACGCCGTGACCGGCGGCCCACTCGCGCGCGGTGTCCGCCTCGCCGGGGTCCAGGTCGCCGACGAGCAGCCCGCAGCGGGTCCACTGGGGATCGACCCCGGCCTCCGCGGCCAGGGCCTCCGCCAGCCCCGGCCACGCCGCCTGGCTGGCCGCGGCCAGGCGGGTCACCGCCTCCGGGTAACGCCACGGGTACAGGGGGGACAGGATGCCCCCGCCGGCCCACGAGGACTCGCCGCCGGGCCGGCCCCGGTCGAGGACGGCCACCTGGGCCCCGGCCGCGGCCAGCTCCCGGGCCGCCAGCAGGCCCACGATCCCCGCGCCCACGATGGTGAAATCCGCCGTCATCGTCTTCTCGCGCCACCCCGGGCCGCCACTCGTCGGCGCCGGAACGCCGCCGGTCGGCCCGCACCGGACAGGAAACCGTAACCGTACTATAAATTCGGGCATGAACAGAACGACTGCAGGCCTGACACTGGTGGAACTCATGGTCACCCTGGCGGTGTTCGCCCTGCTGGTGATGGTCGCGGTGCCGGCGTTCAACAACATCGTCAACATCAACCGCACGGCCGAGGGTATCAACGCCCTGTCGCGCGACCTGTCCCTGGCCCGCAGCGAGGCCCTGGCGCGCAACGCCAACGTCACCGTCTGCGCCAGTACCAACGCCGTCACCGCGGCCACCCCCACCTGCAGCGGGAGCAACACCTGGGAAGCAGGCTGGATCGTGTTCGTGGACCTCAACCGCGACGGCGCCATCAACGGCAACGACGTGCTGCTGCGGGCCACCGGCCCCATCGCGCCGGGCTACACCCTGCGCGCCCACGTCGGCTTCGACGACATGACGCAGCTCCAGTTCCGGCCCACCGGCGAGCTGCGCGACACCTCGGGCGACGGCATCAACCAGGGCACCTTCCGCCTGCGGGACAACAACGCCGACAGCGGCCAGAACCAGCGCATCCGGGCCATCAACGTGAGCCCCATGGGCCGGATCTCGCTGGCCGTGGACACCGACAACAACGGCATCGTGGAAGACATCAATGGCACCGACATCACGAGCTGAACGGCAGCCGGTACGGCACGGGGACCGCCACCGGGGATTCACCCTGGTGGAGATCATGATCGCCCTGCTCATCCTTTCGGTAGGCCTCCTGGGCCTGGCGGGACTGCAGGCCAACGGGCTGCGCCAGAACAACAACGCGCTCCAGCGCACCTACGCCATGATCCAGGCCTACGACATGGCCGAGCGCATGCGCGCCAACCGCACCGGCGTCAACGCCGGGGCCTACACGCTGGCCCCCTCCCTGGGCTCCCCGCCCGATCCGGGCCAGTACTGCACCGGCGCCGGGGCGGACTGCAGCGCCGCCGAGCTGGCCGCGGCGGATGTCTATGAATGGTGGCAGCAGACCAACCGCCTGCTGCCCTCGGGCACCGGTTCCATCCAGCCGACCCCCGTGGCCGGGGGCACCGGCAGGGAATGGACGGTGACCGTCATGTGGGACGAGGAACGCACCGGCGCCACCGGCCTCAACTGCGGCAACGATCCCGCCACCGATCTCAAGTGCTACAGCTTCACCTTCGAGCCATGAGCAGGAAAGACCCCTTCGCCATGCCCCGCCGCGCCGGCTCCGCCGCCGGCCTCACCCTGGTGGAGCTGATGGTGGCCCTGGCCGTGTTCTCCATCCTCATGCTGGGCCTGGGCACCGTGTACCAGGCCAACAAGCGCAACGGGGCGGTCCAGCGGGAATTCGCCTACCTGCAGGAGAACGCCCGCTTCGCCCTGAACCTCATCGCCCAGGACATCCGCCAGTCCGGCTTTTCCGGCTGCAACCCGGAGATCAAGATCCTCCTGGACCAGACCGATCCGGCCTACGATCCCAACCTGTTCGACTTCTCGGCCACCCTGTCGGGCTTCGAGTTCCTGGGCACGCTGCCCGGTGACCTCTACAACATGCCCGCCATTGCCACCGCGGCACCCCTGTCCTGGAACGATGCCGGCGGGAACGCCCTCCCGGCGGGCTTCACCAATCCGGTGGCGGGTTCGGACGTGCTCATCGTCAAGTCCGCCCAGCCCCTGGCCGGCGTCACGCCCAGCGCGGAAACACCCCAGAACGCGGCCTCGGTTCCCCTCACCGGGCCCAGCGGCGTGCCCGCCGGCACCATCGTCATGATCGCCGACTGCAAGAACGCCGACGTCTTCCAGAACACGGCCAACGAGAATGCCGCCACCCTGACCCGCGGCGTGAGCGGGAACAAGCCCGGCAACGTCGTGCCCGGCGGCAACTCCTTCAGCCACACCTACCGCCAGGCAGCCAGCCTGTACACCGCCAGCATCTACGGCTACTACGTGAGCCTGGGCGCCGGCGGCGAACCGGGACTGTTCCGGGTGTCGTTCCGGCAAGGCACCGCCGACACGCCGCAGGAGCTGGCCAGCGGGATCGAGAACATGCAGGTCCTCTACGGCGAGGACACCGACGCCACGCCGGACTTCCTGCCCAACCGCTACGTGCCGGCGCACCAGGTCACCAATCCCAAGCGCGTGGTGACGGTGAAAATCTCGCTCCTGGTGCGCAGCCCGCAGGAGATCCCGCGCCCCCAGGCGGCGGCCGCCCCCACCCTGCTGCTGGCCGGGGTGAACGCGGCCAGCGGCGTGCGCATCACCCCGCCCAACGAGGCGCGGCTGCGCAAGGTGTTCACGACCACCGTGTTCGTCCGCAACGCGGCCCTGTGCCGGAAGCTGGCGGGCGACACCGAGTGCTGAAGGAGGAGACCATGGCCCATCCGTCCGCCCCATGCCCCGCGCCCGGCCGCCGCTGCCGCGGCGCCGCCCTGGCCACGGCACTGGTGCTGCTGCTGGTGCTCACGGTCCTGGGCGTGTCGGTGCTCAACACCGTCATGCTGGAGGAGCGCATGGCCGGCAACCTGCGCGATTCCACCCTGGCGTTCGAGACCGCCGAGACGGTGCTCATGTCGGCCGAGCGGAATCTCGCCGGCGGCTGGCGCCTGGGCGTGGATCCCAAGCCCGACTGCTCCAACCAGGTGTGCGACGCCGTCAACGGGACCCCCACGTACGACGGCGTCAACCCGCTGGACTTCGAGAACAACGCCCACAACGACGGCTTCTGGTACGCCAACAGCGTCACCTACACCGGCGCCATCAACAACGCGGCCAAGAATCCCAGCTACTACGTCGAGAAGACGGACAACATCTGCAGCACGGCGGAGATCAACTGCGAGGGCGGGAGCATCCGCGGCTATTACCGCGTGACCGCGCGCGGCATCGGGGCCGGCACCAACACGGTTTCCATCCTCCAGATCCACTTCGCCCGGACCGAGGATTTCTACAAGTGAGGAAGCGGCGCACGCCTTTCCCGGAGATGCAGCCATGAGCAAGCAGAGAATTTCACCCCGCACCTGGTCCCGGCTGGCCGTCGCCGCCGGGGCCGCCCTGTTCAGCATGTCGGCCTCGGCCATCGTCCTGAACCTGAGCCAGCTGCCCATGGACGTGCAGGAAGGGGTGGAGCCCAACATCATCTTCACCTTCGACGACTCGGGCAGCATGCGCAGGGCCTTCCTCCCCGAGAACGTGGACAATCTCTACGACGGCGACGATCCCCAGTACCGCTCGTCCACGGTCAACCTCGTCTACTACGACCCCGACGTGGCCGCCGCCGGCGGTTACGTCCCGGCCGTGGACTCGGCCGGCAACAGCCTCGGAGACATGAGCTTCACCAGCGCCTGCCTGGACGGCCTCCTCAAGATCGAGTGCAACCAGGATCTCAACAACTACGTCCCGACCCTGCGCTGCGACACCGGCTCCACCAGCTGCACCCCCACGGGCAACCCCGGCCGGCCGTACTACTACCGCTACGAACCGGCGACCACCGGGTGCAGCCCGGCGGATGTCACCAACGCCAACTGTTTCGTGGGATACAATCTCACCACGGCCCAGGAGCGCCAGCAGTTCGCCAACTGGTTCTCGTACTACCGGATCCGCCACCTCGCGGCCAAGACCGCGGCGAGCCGCGCCTTCGCCCAGCTCAGCCCGGCCGTGCGCGTGGCCTGGCAGAGGCTCAACGGCGGCTGGCCCGGGCTGCTGCGCGCCTTCTCCGGCGCCGACCGGGACGATTTCTTCAACTGGCTCTACAACGTGCCCACCAGCGACTGGACCCCCTTGCACCGGGCCTTCAACCGCGCCGGGCGCACGTACCAGCAGTCCGGACCCAACAGCCCCTACGCCAAGGTGCCGGGGGGCAGCCAGCCCGGCGACGACACGGAGTATTCCTGCCGCCAGAACTTCCACATCGCCTTCACCGACGGCGAGTGGAACCAGCACCACTGGACGGCGCCGGAGAACACCAACGGCATCGGCGAGGTGGACAACACCAGCTTCGGCCTGCCCGCGAATTCCTACGGCATCACGAGCTACAACCCCAGGCCGCCGTACCAGGGACCGGAGACCTTCTACCTGGCGGACGTCGCCATGTACTACTGGGCCACCGACCTGCGCCCGGACCTGGAAAACAACGTTCCCACCTTCATCCAGGACAAGACCGGCACCAGCGCCGACGTCTTCTGGAATCCCCAGAACGACCCGGCCAACTGGCAGCACATGGTCAACTTCACGGTGACCCTGGGCCTGTCCGGCAACCGGACGTTCGACCCCAACGATCCCTGGGGCGGGGGCGACTTCCCGGCCCTCGCGGCCGGGACCCTGGCGTGGGGCCCTGACCAGGTGGACGACGTGTGGCACGCCGCGGTCAACAGCCGCGGGGCCTATTTCACGGCGTCCAACCCGCAGCAGCTCGTGAACAGCTTCACCAAGATCCTCAACGCCATTTCCGAGCGCAAGGGCTCGGCCACCGCACCCGCCACCAGCTTTCCGCTGTTCACCGCGGGCACGCTGCTCTACATGCCCCGGTTCGATACCGGGGCCTGGACCGGCGACCTGGTGGCCGTGGACATCGCCGACATCATCACGCTCCTGGATCCCACCGGCTCGGGCACCATCACCCTGCCCGAGCTGGACACCATCGCCCAGTGGCATGCCCGCGACGTGCTCGAGACCCAGACCAGCCGGACCATCCTCACCTGGGACCCGGACCTGAAGAAGGGCATCCCCTTCAACTGGTCCGCCATGGCCTCCGGCGGCACCCTGCAGTCGCTCCTGGACCAGGACGACTACGGGGTCAGCGGGCGCGGCCAGGACCGGGTCGCCTATTTCCGGGGTGACCGCAGCCTCGAGGGCAACTCCGACGGCAAGACCCAGTTCCGCATGCGCCAGTACCTGCTGGGGGACATCGTCAACTCCACCCCGCGCCTGGTGGGTCCGCCCAACCGGCTGTACCCGGACTTCCTCGAGTCCAAGCCCTATTCCCTGTTCAAGGACGCCTACTGCACCCGCCAGCGGCGCATCTACGTGGGGGCCAACGACGGCATGCTGCATGCCTTCGATGCCGGCGACTTTGACTGCCTGACCCAGTCCGGCACGGCGGGGACCGGCGCGGAGGTCATGGCCTACGTCCCCTCGGCCGTGTACCGCAACCTGTACCGGCTCACCTCGCTCAAGTACACCCACCGGTTCTACGTGGACGCCCCGCCGGTGGTGGAGGACGTGTTCATCAACGGCGAC
The DNA here is from genome assembly GCA_026990045.1 of Chromatiales bacterium. Taxonomy (GTDB): domain Bacteria; phylum Pseudomonadota; class Gammaproteobacteria; order CAMYNG01; family CAMYNG01; genus JALUTW01. The sequence continues at coordinate 6,650 of JALSIK010000416.1, forward strand.
TGGCGCACGGTCCTGGTGGGCGGGCTCAACGCCGGCGGCCAGGGGGTCTATGCCCTGGACATCACCACCGGCAGTTTCTCCGAGGGCGCCGCCGCCACCCACGTCCTGTGGGAATTCACGGACCTGGACGACGCCGACCTGGGCTACACCTTCGCCCAGCCCCGCATCGCCAAGACCAACCTCACCACCGGCAACTGGGCGGTGCTGCTGGGCAACGGCTACAACAGCACCGAGGACGACTCGGCGCTGGGCGGCCAGGTGAGCACGACGGGCAACGCGGTGCTCTACGTGCTGGACATGGCGACCGGCGGGCTCCTCGCCAAGATCGATACCGGCGTCGGCATGTCGGACCCCGCCTGCAACGGCCTCAACAACGGCCTGTCCACGGTCGCGGCGGTGGACGAGAACCGTGATTTCCGCGTGGATTACGCCTACGCGGGCGACCTGTGCGGCAACCTGTGGCGGTTCGACCTGACCAGTTCCAACCCGGCGCAGTGGAAGGCCACCCGGATCTTCGTGGCCAGCTACACCGAGAGCGGCACCACCTACTACCAGCCCATCACCGCACCGCCCCGGGTCATCTACCATCCCAGCGAGGGCGGGTTCATCGTGCTGGTGGGCACGGGCAGGAACCTGGAGGTCGCCGACCTGGCGGACACCAGCCTCAACACGGTCTACGGGGTGTGGGACGACCCCAACCGCAACCGCAGTACCTTCGACCGGAGCCGGCTGTTCCAGCGCAAGTTCCTGGACTTCGCCACCATCGGCACCAACGAGGCCCGGACCTCCACCAAGGATCCCTTCGACTGGTACACGGGCACCGGCCTGCCGGGCCCGGCCAGCGGCGCCTACCTGGGCTGGTACCTGGATCTCCAGACCCCCGACGGCGGCGGCGGGTACCTGCGCGAGGGCGAGAAGATGGTCAAGACCATGCTGGTGCGGGGACAGAACCTGGTGTTCGTCTCGGACGTGCCCTCGCCCGATCCCTGCGACGCCGGCGGCTCGTCCTGGGTCAACGAGGTGGTGGCCGCCACCGGCGCGCGCCTCAACGAGACGCCGTTCGACTACGACGACGACGGGGCCCGGGAGAACAAGAGCGCCAATGACGGCGGCGACTGGATCGAGAGCGTCGCCGAGGGCAGTGCCATCGCCGGCACCAGCATCCGGCGCCAGAACAGCGGCACCATCAGCTCGCCGGCGGTGCTGACGCCCACGAGCTGTGCCAACCCGCCCTGCGACGAGAAGAAGATCTTCAGCCGTTCGGACGGCGGCCTGGACATCAAGGACGAGAACCCGGACAAGAGCACCCTGGGGCGCAGGTCCTGGCGGCAGATCTTCGCGCAGTAACCGTG
>JALSIK010000417.1 GCA_026990045.1 Chromatiales bacterium
ACGACGGTCCCGCCCGCATCCTGCGCCGGCGGCGGAGGATGCGGGCGGGACCGTCGTGCAGCTGGACATCGAGGGGCCCGTCGGCCCGGCCACCGCCGACTACGTCACCCGCGGCCTGGACCACGCGGCCGCCGCCGGGGCCGGGCTGGTGCTGCTGCGCCTGGACACCCCGGGCGGCCTCGACTCCGCCATGCGCGACATCGTCAAGGCCATCCTCGCTTCGCCCGTGCCCGTGGCCTGCTACGTGGCGCCGTCGGGGGCGCGCGCGGCCAGCGCCGGCACCTTCATCATGTATGCCTGCCACGTGGCCGCCATGGCCCCGGGCACCAACCTGGGGGCGGCAACGCCGGTGGCCATGGGCGCCCCGGGGGCGCCGTCACCCGGGGACGGCGGCGACGCGCAGGACGGTGACGAGCAACCGGGGGCACCGGCTTCGGCCATGGAACGCAAGGCCGTCAACGACGCCGTGGCCTACATCCGAGGCCTGGCCGAGCTGCGCGGGCGCAATGCCGACTGGGCCGAGCGCGCGGTGCGCGAGGCCGCCAGCCTCAGCGCCGAGGCGGCCCTGAAGCAGAACGTGACCGACGTGATCGCCCCGGACCGCGACGCCCTGCTCCGGCTCCTCCACGGGCGCAAGGTGCAGGCGGGCGGTACCACGGTCACGCTCGCCACCCGCGGCGCCGCGGTGACCGTGATGGAGCCCGACTGGCGGGTGCGGCTGCTGGCCGTCATCACCAACCCCAACGTGGCCTACATCCTCATGCTCATCGGGATCTACGGCCTGCTGCTGGAGTTCTACAACCCGGGCGCCATCGTGCCCGGGACCGTGGGTGCCATCAGCCTGCTGCTGGCCCTGTTCGCGTTCCAGGTGCTGCCGGTGAACTACGCCGGGATGGCGCTGATCCTGCTGGGCATCGGCCTCATGGTGGGCGAGGCCTTCATGCCCAGCTTCGGCATGCTGGGGGTGGGCGGTGTCGTCGCGTTCGTCATCGGTTCCATCATTCTCATGGACACCGAGGCGCCAGGCTACGGGATCCACGGCGGCATCATCGCCGGGGTGGCGGCGGCCAGCGCCCTGTTTTTCATCTTCGTGGTCGGTTTCTTCATCAAGGCCCGGCGCGCCCCGGTGGTGAGCGGGGCCGAGGAGCTGGCCGGCGCCGAGGCCGAGGTGGTGGCCGATTTCAGCGGGCTGGGCACGGTGCGCCTGCACGGCGAGCACTGGCGGGCCGAGGCCGAGGTGCCCCTGCGCGCCGGCCAGCGGGTGCGGGTGGTGGGCCGCCGGGGCCTGACGCTCCGGGTGGCACCCGTGGATCGTGACACCGATAGGGAGGACTCGTGATGGGTTACCTGGTTTTTGCCGCCATCCTGCTGGCGTTTCTCGCCAGCGCGTTCCGCATCCTGCGCGAGTACCAGCGCGGGGTGATCTTTCTCCTGGGCCGGTTCTACAAGGTCAAGGGCCCGGGTTTCATCATCGTGATCCCGTTTCTCCAGCAGATGGTGCGGGTGGACCTGCGCACGGTGGTCATGGACGTGCCCACCCAGGACGTGATCTCGCGCGACAACGTCTCGGTCAAGGTCAACGCCGTGGTCTACTTCCGGGTCATCGACCCCGAGAAGGCCATCATCCAGGTGGAGAACTTCTTCGAGGCCACCAGCCAGCTGGCCCAGACCACGCTGCGCTCGGTGCTGGGCCAGCACGAGCTGGACGAGATGCTGGCCGAGCGCGAAAAGCTCAACGCCGACATCCAGGCCATTCTCGATCAGCACACCGATGCCTGGGGCATCAAGGTGGCCAACGTGGAGATCAAGCACGTGGACCTGGACGAAAGCATGATCCGCGCCATCGCCCGCCAGGCCGAGGCCGAGCGCGAGCGCCGCGCCAAGGTGATCCACGCCGAGGGCGAGCTGCAGGCCTCGCAGAAGCTGCTGGAGGCCGCGCGGGTCCTGGTCCAGCAGCCCGAGGCCCTGCAGCTGCGCTACCTGCAGACCCTCACCGAGATCGCCGGCGACCGCTCCAGCACCATCGTCTTTCCCCTGCCCATGGACCTGTTCGAGACCCTGCGCGGGCGCCGCGACTGAGACCGGGCGGCCGCGCGGTGCCCGCCCGCCTTGATCTGGATCAACATCATCAGTGTTCCAGAATATTAAGGTAAAACCAAGTTCAAACGGAGCACCGCAGTGGGAAATACCCGCCCCGCGTTCGCTTGGTTGCTGGCCGGTGCCATCGTGCTGGCCGCCATGCCCCCTCACCTGGCCGCGACGCCGGCGGCCACCCATGCGGGCGTGCCCTGTGCCCAGGCCGTGGACGGGGAGCACCGGGACGCGCACGGCGGCCACGCCCACGACCACGGTGGTGCCCCGGCCTGCTCGCAGGACTGCGCCGCGGGTTCCTGCTGTCACGTCTGCACCGTCACGGGTCCGGGGGCCGTGACCGCGGGTGCCGGCGGGGCCGCGGTGTTGTCCGGCGGGGCGAGGATCACGTCCCGCGTCACCGGTCTCGTGCCCCAGCGGGGGCCTGACGCGCCCTACCGCCCTCCCCGTGCCTGATGCCCGCGCCCCCGGGGCCGGGCCGTGCCCGGCCCCGCGTTGCCGCCCGCCCCGTGCGGTGGGGCGGCCCTGCACCCACGGTTTCGAAACACCGAGAGGAAAACCGACAATGAAACTGCGACTGACGACACTCGCCGCCGCGGTGGGCATGGCCCTGGCCGGTCCCGCCGCCGCCGAGACCGACCTGGACAAGCTGCGCGCCGAGGTGGAGCAGCTCAAGCAGAAAGTGGAATCCGCCGCCGAGTGGAAGGATCCCAAGACCCTGGTCCACATGGCGGGCTACGCCGACGTGGGCTACGTGGACGCCGAGGGGACGCCCGGCAGCTTCCTGGTGGGCACCTTCGCGCCCATCTTCCACTACCAGTTCAACAACATGGTGATGCTGGAGTCGGAGATGGAACTGGAAGTGGACGAGAACGGGAACACCGAGGTGGGGCTGGAATACCTCACGGTGGACTTCCTGTTCCACAACAACGCCGCGCTGGTGGTGGGCAAGTTCCTCAGCCCCCTGGGCCAGTTCCGGCAGAACCTGCACCCGTCCTGGATCAACAAGATGGCCTCGGCCCCGGTGGGCTTCGGCCACGACGAGGCGGCGCCCAACGCCGAGGTGGGGGCCCAGTTGCGCGGCGGCTTCGGCCTGGGCCGCACCAGGGCCAACTACGCGGTGTACATCGCCAACGGCCCGGCGGTGGAACTCGACGGCACCGGCACCGAGCTGGAGATGGTGGAGACCCCGGGGCTCAACGCCGACACCGACGGCAAGAAGGTGGTGGGCGGGCGCTTCGGCCTGCTCCTGCCCGGGCCGCGCCTGGAGCTGGGCGTCTCGGCGGCCACCGGCGAGGTGGGGGAGATCACCACGCCTTCGTCCACCGTGGTGCGTGACTACCAGGTGCAGGGCGTGGACTTCACCTGGCGCCCGGGCGATTTCAACGTGGTGGGCGAGTACATCCGCCAGGAGGTGGGCGCCAACGCCGCCAGCACCGCGCCCGAGGAAGGGGTGTGGGACGCCTGGTACCTGCAGGTGGCCTACCGCTTCCCCGCCACCGACTGGGAAGTGGTGGCCCGCTACGGCGAGTACGACACCCCGGGCACCGAGGCCGACCGGGAGCAGCTGGCCCTGGGCGTGAACTACGTCTTCGCCAGCAACTTCGTGGCCAAGGTGAACTTCGAGTCCAACGACAACCCCAACCCGGGCGAGGAAGCCGGCGACCGCTGGTACCTGCAACTCGCCTACGGCTTCTGAGGAGGGCACACCATGAACCGTACCCCATCCATCCGTACCCTCGCCGCCGCCGCGCTGCTGGCGCTGGCCCTGTCCCCGGCCACCGGCGCCGCGGTGGAAAAGCGCACCGGCGACTTCGCCCGCGGCGCGCGGGCCTGGGCGGACCACTGCCAGCGGTGCCACAACGTCCGCGATCCCAAGGAGCTGCGCGACGACCAGTGGAAGACCACCGTCAACCACATGCGCATCCGCGGCGGCCTCACCGCCCAGGAGGTGGAGGACATCCTCATCTTCCTCCAGACCAGCAACCAGCCCTGAGGCATCCGCCCCCGGTCCCGGGCCGTCTTTGCGCCCGGGACCGGGGCCCTTCCCGCCGGGGCGCCCCGCCCGCCGCCGCCCCGGTCACGGGGGTGGTATGCTCGCCGGCATGGAACAGGCGGCGGTCCTCGTGCACGGCATCTGGATGACCGGGCTGGAGATGGCTCCCCTGGCCTGGCGCCTGCGCCGCTGCGGGTTCATCCCCCGCACCTTCCACTATCCCAGCGTGCGGCGCGCGCCGCGGGAGAACGCCGCCCGCCTCGACGCCTTCCTCGCCACCCTGCCCGAACCCGTCATCCACCTGGTGGGACACAGCCTGGGCGGCATCGTGGTGGCACACCTGTTCGACGCCTTTCCGGACCAGAAGCCGGGGCGGGTGGTGATGCTGGGCGCGCCGTTGCGGGGCTCCGCCGTGGCCGCGCGCCTGGCCCGCACGCCCTGGGGCCGGGCCATCCTCGGCCGGAGCGTGGAGCAGGGCCTCCTGGGCGGCGCCCCGCGCTGGCACGGCGCCCGGGACCTGGGGCTCATCGCCGGTACCCGGTCCCTGGGGGTGGGGACCCTGGTCGCCCTGGGCCGCCTGCCCCGGCCCAACGACGGCACCGTGGAGCTGGCGGCCACGCGCTGTGACGGCGCCCGCGAGCACCTGGTGGTGCGCCACAGCCACTTCGGCATGCTCTACGCCCGCGACGTGGCCGCCGCGGTGTGCGACTTTCTCCACCACGGGCGGTTCCAGGCCGCGGCCTGACGGCGCGGCTACGGCACCGGGGCCTGGATCCAGCCCAGGATGTCGGCGTATTCCTGGTCGGCGGCGGTGAGCACCATGCCGCCGCCGTGGTTGTTGCCGGTGGCCTTCTGCAGCAGCGGGCTCCCCGCGGGGTCGTTGAGATCGGCGAACCCGCGCACCGTGTCGTAGTTCATCCTCATCTGCGCCGAGCCCAGCAGCGGCGCGAACGCCAGCTGCAGGTTGCCCCCGCCGTTGGGGGCCTCGTGGCAGCCGATGCAGTTGGCGGCCAGCACGGGGTCCACCTTGGCCTGGTAGAGCTGGAAGTCCAGCTGGCCCGCGACCTTGGCCTGCAGGGTCACCGAGATGGTGTTGCCGGCGCTCAGTCCCGCGCCGTTGGTGGCGGTGTAGGTGAAGGTCTCGGTCATGCCCGCGGCGGTCCCGGCGGCCGGCGTGTACTGCAGGATGCGGACCTCCCGGGTCAGCCGCTCGGGCACCAGGCTGAGCATGCCGCCGAGGCTGCCGGTGGCCTGCGGCAGGGCAAAGGTGAGCCGGCCGCCGCCGGGATCCGAGGCCAGGCCGGCGAGATCGATCTGCAGCGTGGTGCCCACCTCGGTGCTGGTGACGAGGGCGCCGGCCGCCGGCGGCGTACCCCCGGACCCGGGGGCGGCGCCCGGCGCGCGGTTGGGCAGGGTCACGGTGCCGCCGCCGCAGGCGGCGGCCGTGGCGGCGGCGAGCAGTACGGCGATGTATCGGATGATCATGGCGAGGGCCTCCATGCGTTGCGGCGCCGGTCCGGGCGCCTTCCGGAGCCCCTTTCTAGCCCCGCCCCCCGCTGAAAGGTGTGGGGGCGGTCACGTTTGCCGGCACCTGCCGCGGCGGACTGCGCAAAATTCCCACCGGTTCACTCCCCAAATGCCAACGCCGTCGGGTTCCGGGGCATTCAGGGGCAGGGCTGGCCGGGGTTGAGGCCGAAGCATTCCTGCCAGTAGATGATGCGGTCGTCGCCGCGGAAGGAGCCGAAGGTGGCGCGGGCGGTGGGCGGGTCGTTGTCGTGGTTGCCGTCGCCGTCCCAGTCGAAGCGCAGGTAGGGCACGGCCGAGGCGTCGAGGGTGATGTCGGTGTAGCCGGCCGCATTGGGCGCGGAGAAGGACAGGCCGGCCTCACCCGCGCCCAGCTCGGTGCCGGCCAGGGCGCCGTTGCCGTCGCCCAGGGTGGCGGTGGTGGTGGCCCCGGGCTGGATCTGGATGTCACCGTCGGTCTGGTTGGTTTCCACGTCGTTGTCCAGGCGCAGGGCGTTGACGCTGGTGGGCGTGCAGTTGTCGGCGGTGTTGAGGACGAAGCCGGTGCCGGGCCCGTTCCAGTACTGGGCGTACAGGGGCACGGCCAGCGGCAGGAACTCGCTGCCGTAGGCGTTCTCCACGGCCAGCCGGCCGAAGCGCAGCTCGGTCTGGCCCAGCTTGCGGTGGGTGTCCGCCCCGCCGTCCAGGGACAGGTCGTAGGCGTCCAGGATCACGCCGTCACTGTCCACCGGCGCCACGCCCACGGCCAGCGCGGCCAGCGGGCCGTCGGGCGCGGCGGTGCGGGCGAGCTGGAGATCCGCCGTCACGGCCGCCACCCCGTTGGCGAAGGCGCCGCCGCCGGCCACCGACAGCCGCGCGGTGTAGTCGGTGCCGCTGTCGGTGGCGCCGTAGTTCATCTGCGCCGCCACCGCCGGATCGAGCTTGGCGAAGGCACCGGTATAGTTGCGGGTGAGGGTGCCGCCGGTGTTCTCCGCGCGCAGCTCGTAGTCCACCCGGAAGGTCTCGTCCATGTAGCTGAACGAATCGGTGCAGCCGGCGATGGCGCTGCGGTTGGTGAGCACCGGGTTCACGAGCCCGAACTGTGCGGGGTAGAACCGGCCCACGTTGCCGTAGGTGGTGGTGACGGTTTCACCGCCACCCAGGTAGTCGCCCCCGCTCACCGTGGCGGTGAGATCGATGATCCCCACCTCGCTGTAGCTGAGCCCCGCGCTGGCCGCGCCGGCGGTGAAGCCTCCCACGCCGGCGCCTCCGCCGAGCACGCCCGGATCGCCGCCGGCGGGCGCGGCCAGCACGTGGGTGAGGTTCACCGCCGCAGGGGCCGCCTCGCGGCCGAAATTGGGAGTGGTGGCGTTGTCGGACAGGTCCGCCCCGGGGTCGGGCACCCCGTCGCCGGCAGTGCCCCCGTTGGCGCCGCTGTCGTCGACCGCCTGCCACGCCACGGCCCGGATCCCCACGGTGAAGGGCGCGCCCGCCTGGACGAACACCGGTCCCGCGGGATTGGGGGCGGCGGGCACGGGGTCGGAGAAGCCCAGGCCGGTGAGCTCGAAACCGAAGGGCCGTACCACGAAGCTCCCGCCGCCCACCACGATCTCGCTGCCGCTGCCGGCGGGCGGCGCGCCCACGTCGATCTCGTCCTTGGCGTTGAGGCGGATGGCGCCGGCGTCGGGGTAGAACGCGGTGATGGCCTCGGACACGCCGTTGGTGAAGTTCACGGTGACGTCGGTGGCCGTGGCCTCGCTGGTGCCCAGGGTGTAGGTGCCGGCCGCCACCGTCACCCCCGCCTGCGAGCCGTAGGGGTTGTCGGCCGGGTCGACGTAGTCGCTCCACATGGCCAGGCTCTGGGTGCCGGTGTACTCCTCGATGACGGTGCAGCCGGTGTCCGTGGGCGGCTGGCCCACGGCGGTGAGGGTGAAGGAGAACGGCCGGCCGGAGACCTGGGTGGGCAGGGGATCCGGCGTGGTGCGGAAGCCGTAGGGCCGGAATGTCACCACCGGCCCGGTGCCCGAGGCGGGCGCCGAGGGATCGGTCACGGTGATGGTGAGGGGCCCGGCATGGGTATTGCGCAGGGCCAGGGTCACCTGGCCGTCGTCGTCGTTGACCCCGTCGCCGTCGTCCAGGAACACGTAGGTGGCCTGGCCGCTGTCCGGCGCCCCCGGGGTCAGGGTGCCGTAGGCATCCCCCGCGGTGCCGGTGTACTCCCAGTCGCCCTGCCCGGTGGAGGTGGAGAGGGTGACGGTGCCCGTGTAGTTGGCGAGCAGGTTGTGCCCGGCGTCGTGGGCGGTGAGGG
>JALSIK010000418.1 GCA_026990045.1 Chromatiales bacterium
CACCCCGCAGTGGACGAAAAGACGGTCCCCTCTCCCTCCGGGAGAGGGACAGGGTGAGGGGATCGGAACACGGGTTTTTCCTGCTCGTGCAACCCTCCCCACCCTGACCCCTTCATCCCGCGGGGAGGGAATTTATGTAATGATTCAGGTTTAAGCAGGAGGGGCAGGAAAAGGCCTCCCGTTTTTTCCCGGCCGCCAGCACCTGGTCCCCAGCCCCCTCTGACGCCTTCTCCCCCGCCGGCAGAGCAGAGACATGAAAAAGGTCTCCCGTTTTTTTCCAGCCGCCAGCACCTGGTCCCCAGCCCCTCTTTTGTGTACCTTCACCCCCATGGAGAATCCGCGCATCGGCTTCATCGGCGGCGGCAACATGGCCCGCGCCCTGCTGGGCGGCCTCACCGCCAGCGGGGTCGACGCCGGCCGCCTGTGGGTCTCGGACCCGGACGAGGTGGCGCGGGCGCAGCTGGCCCGGGACCTGGGCGTGCACGCCACCGCCGACAACCAGGCCGTGGTGGAGGCCTGCGACGTGGTGGTGCTGGCGGTCAAGCCGCAGGTGCTGGGCGAGGTGGCCCGGGGCCTGGACCTGTCGTCCCGGCCGCAGGTGCTGGTGCTCTCCATCGCCGCCGGCGTGCGCACGGAAGCGTTGTCCCGCTGGCTGGGCGGGCACGGGCGCCTGGTGCGGGCCATGCCCAACACCCCGGCCCTGGTGGGCAGCGGCGTGGCCGGCCTCTACGCCCGCCCCGGGGTGGACGAGGCCGGGCGCGAGACCGCGGAGCGCATCCTGCGCGCGGTGGGCACGGCGGTGTGGGTGGAGCACGAGGACCTGCTGGACGCCGTGACCGCGGTCTCGGGCAGCGGGCCGGCCTACTTCTTCCTGGTCATGGAGGCCATGGAGGCCGCCGCCGGGGAGCTGGGCCTGGATGCCGCCACCGCCCGCCTGCTCACGGTGGAGACCGCCTTCGGCGCCGCCAAGCTGGCGCTGGAGGCCCACGAGCCGGCCGCCGTCCTGCGCCAGCGGGTCACCTCCCCCGGCGGCACCACCGCCGCCGCCCTGGCGGTGCTGGAGGCGGGCGGCCTGCGGGACCTGTTCGCGCGGGCGCTGGCCGCCGCCCGTGACCGGGCCCGCGCGCTGGCCGCCGAGCTGGAGGGCTGACATGACGCCGTATTTCACCAACGCCCTGGTCTTTCTCATCGAGGTGCTGCTGGGCCTCTACACCCTGGCGGTGATGCTGCGCTTTCTGCTGGCCCAGGCCCGGGCCGACTTCCGCAACCCCGTCTCGGCGCTGCTGGTGCGGGTCACCAACCCGGCACTGGTGCCCCTGCGGCGGGTGATCCCGGCCGTGGGCCGCATCGATCTCGCCGCCATCGTGCTGCTGCTGGCGCTCAAGTGCGCCGAGATCCTGCTGGTGGACCTGCTGGTGCGCCCGGTGCTGCCGGCCCCGCTGGGGCTGGTGGTGCTGGCCGCGGCGCGGCTGCTGTGGATGGTCATCGCCATCTATTTCATCACCATCCTCATCGAGGTGGTGCTGAGCTGGATCGCCCCCGGCGGCTACAACCCCGCCCTGTACCTCATCCACCAGCTCAACGCGCCGCTGCTGGGGCGTGCCCGGCGCCTGGTGCCGGCCACCGGCGGGCTCGACCTGTCGCCGCTGCTGGTGAGCATCGCGCTGGGCCTGGCCTACATGCTGGTGGTGATGCCGCTGCTGGACCTGGGGGCGGCGCTGGCCTACGGGCGGTGAACGCCGGCCACCGCTGGGACGGCGACACCCTGGTCCTGGCCCTGCGGGTCCAGCCACGGGCCCGGCGCGACCAGTGGTGCGGCCCCGACGCCGCCGGCCGCCTGCGGGTGCGCCTCACCGCACCGCCCCTGGAGGGGCGTGCCAACGCCCACCTGGTGAAGTTCCTCGCCGGCCTGTTCGGGGTCCCCCGCGCCCGGGTGCGGCTGCTGGCCGGGGAGCGGGGGCGCGACAAGCGCCTGGCGGTGGAGGCCCCGGCACGGCTGCCGGCGGGCATCGCCCCGCCGCCCGCAAGCCCGCGTCACTGCTAAACATTTGGCCGGCCCTGCCGCTACAACACAGGTGCAGCGGGGGCATCCCTGCCCCGCGCGCGCCAAAAATGAGACCTGGTTAACACTTTGCATTGTATCGGGCAGCCGGCGAAAGCTATATTTGATTCAATCAGTTAAGTCCGACTGCCGCCCATCCGCATCCTCCCGGGGGGAATTCATGGCGAAAGATCGCTTCACCGACCAGATGCAGGCCTACGGCCGCTGGAAGCACGATCTCATCGAAGCCGTCATGAAGTACCAGAACTGGCTGGACGAGCACGGCATGAGCACGCCGGAGGCGGAGCTGCGCATCTTCGAGCTCATCGACGCCCTGCGCTCGGACCAGCTCACCATCGCCTTCGTGGCCGAGTTCGCCCGCGGCAAGACCGAGCTCATCAACGCCATCTTCTTCTCCGAGTACGACCGCCGGCTGCTGCCGTCGGAGGCCGGCCGCACCACCATGTGCCCCACCGAGCTGCTGTACGACTCGGAGGCGGACCAGAGCTACATCCGGCTGCTGCCCATCGAGACCCGGCTGGAGGACACCTCCATCCAGGAGTTCAAGAAGCAGCCCATCCACTGGACCACCATCGAGCTGGACACCGGCTCCTCGGAGAAGATGGCCGATGCCTTCCGCGAGGTGGTGCGCACCAAGACCGTCACCGCCGAGCGGGCCCAGGAGCTGGGCCTGCTGGAGCCGGGCCAGCCGGTGGAGGCGGGGGAGAAGGTGACCATCCCCATGTGGCGCCACGCCCTCATCAGCTTCCCCCACCCGCTGCTCAAGGAGGGCCTGACCATCCTCGACACCCCGGGCCTCAACGCCCTGGGGGCGGAGCCGGAGCTCACCCTCAACATGCTGCCCAACGCCCAGGCGGTGGTGTTCGTGCTCGCCGCCGACACCGGGGTGACCAAGTCCGACATGGAGATGTGGAACCACCACGTCAAGCCGCTGGGCGGGGACGCGCGCCACGGCCGCATCGTGGCCCTGAACAAGGTGGACACCCTGTGGGACGAGCTCAAGGACGAGGCCACCGTGGCCGCCACCATCCGCGCCCAGCGCGACACCGCGGCCAAGATGCTCGGCATCGACCCGGAGAACGTGTTCCCGGTCTCGGCCCAGAAGGGCCTGCTGGCCAAGATCCGCCACGACCAGGAGCTGCTGGAGCGCAGCAACATCCTGGCCCTGGAGTCCATCCTGTCGCGGGACATCCTGCCGCAGAAGCAGCACATCGTGCGCGAGAACGTGGTGTCCGAGGTGGGGGCCATGGCCCAGACCTCGCGCGACCTGCTGGCCTCGCGCCTGGCCGACGCCAACAAGCAGCTGTCCGAGCTGCGCAGCCTCTCGGGCAAGAACGAGGACGTCATCGCCCACCTGATGAAGAAGACCCGCGAGGAGCAGATCACCTATCACAAGAGCGTGGAGAGCTTCCAGGCCAACCGCAAGATCTTCTCCGAGCAGCACAAGCTGCTGCTCAAGACCCTGAGCCTGGCGGAGCTGGACCGGCTCATGTCCAAGACCCGCAAGGACATGACCAAGACCTGGACCACCGCCGGCCTCAAGGCGGCGATGAAGGAGTTCTTCGACATCACCAACAACACCATCCGCGAGGCCGGCCAGCAGGTGGACAAGGTCAACACCCTGGTGCAGACCATCTACCGCAAGTTCCACCAGGAGCACGGCCTGGCCGAGGTCAAGCCCAAGCTGTTCTCCTTCACCCGCTACAAGCGCGAGATGGAGCGCCTCTACCACGAGGCCGAGGCCTACCGCACCAGCCCGCTCACCACCATGACCGAGCAGTCGTTCGTGGTGAAGAAGTTCTTCATCTCCATGGTCAGCCATGCCCGCAACGTGTTCTTCAACGCCCACCAGGACGCCGAGGCCTGGGGCAAGGCGGCCATGGCCCCGCTGGTGGCGCGGATCAAGGAACACAAGAGCCAGATGGAGCGGCGGCTGGAATCCCTGCGCCGCATCAACGAGTCGCGCGACACCCTGCAGTCGCGCATCGAGGCGCTGGAGAAGCAGGTGGCCAAGCTGTCGGGCCAGCTCGCCGACATCGACGCCATGATGGAGACCATCAACAAGCCGCTGGAGTCCTTCATGCCCGAGCCCGAGGACTCGGGCAGCGCCCGGGTGGCCTGACCCGCTCCCCTCCCCGGCCGGTGCCGAAATGGGCTAGACTGTGCGCCCTGGCCCACTTGGCTGAGCACGCTGCCGGTTCATGACGCGCGAATTCCCCGCCGACTCGGTCGGCCTGGTCACCCCCAGGACCCAGCACTTCGAGGAGCGGCTGCCGCTGGACTGCGGCAAGACGCTGGCCCCCTACGACCTGGTCTACGAGACCTACGGCGAGCTCAACGCCGCGCGCGACAACGCCATCCTGCTGTGCCACGCCCTGTCCTCGGACCACCACGCCGCCGGCTACCACTCGGAGGCGGACCGCAAGCCCGGCTGGTGGGAGGTGTGCGTGGGCCCGGGCAAGCCCATCGACACCGACCGCTTCTTCGTGGTCTGCTCCAACAACCTGGGCGGCTGCAAGGGCTCCACCGGGCCCATGAGCACCAACCCGGCCACCGGCCGGCCCTACGGGCCCGACTTTCCCATCGTCACCGTGCGCGACTGGGTCCGGGCCCAGGCCCGCCTGGCCGACGCCCTGGGCATCGAGCAGTGGGCGGCGGTGGTGGGCGGCAGCCTGGGCGGCATGCAGGCCCTGCAGTGGAGCATCGACTTCCCCGACCGCCTGCGCCACGCGGTGGTCATCGCCGCCGCGCCCAAGCTCACCGCGCAGAACATCGCCTTCAACGAGGTGGCGCGGCAGGCGATCATGGCCGACCCCGACTTCCACGCCGGCCGCTACTACGAGCACGACACCATCCCGCGGCGGGGCCTGGCCATCGCGCGCATGCTGGGCCACATCACCTACCTGTCCGACGACGCCATGCGCGCCAAGTTCGGGCGCGAGCTGCGCGAGGGCAAGCTGAGCTTCGGCTTCGACGTGGAGTTCCAGGTGGAGAGCTACCTGCGCTACCAGGGCCAGTCCTTCGTCGAGCGCTTCGACGCCAACACCTACCTGCTCATGACCAAGGCCCTGGACTACTTCGACCCGGCCAAGGACTACGGCGACGACCTGTCCCGGGCCCTGGCCCACGCGCAGGCGAAGTTCATGGTGATCTCGTTCACCTCCGACTGGCGCTTCTCGCCGGCGCGCTCGCGCGAGATCGTGCGCGCCCTGCTCGACGGCGACAAGGAGGTGTCCTACGCCGAGATCAAGGCGACCCAGGGGCACGACGCCTTTCTCATGCCCATCCCACACTACCTGGACGTGTTCTCGGCCTACACCGGCCGCATCGCCGCGGAGTGCAGCCATGAGTGAGCTGCGCCCGGACCTGCGCATCATCGCCGGCTGGATCACGCCGGGCTCGCGCGTGCTCGACCTGGGCTGCGGCGACGGCACCCTGCTGGCCCACCTGCGCGAGCATCACAAGGTGAGCGGCTACGGCCTGGAGATCGATCCCGACAACATCACCACCTGCGTCAAGAAGGGGCTCAACGTGATCCAGAGCGACCTGGACCAGGGCCTGTCCGACTTCGACGAGGACTCCTTCGACTACGTGGTGATGACCGAGACCCTGCAGGCGGTGCACTACCCCGACCGCCTGCTCAAGGAGATGCTGCGGGTGGGGCGCGAGGGCATCATCACCTTCCCCAACTTCGGCCACTGGCGCTGCCGCTGGCAGCTCCTGCGCGGCCGCATGCCGGTGACCCCGGCCCTGCCCCAGCAGTGGTACGACACCGAGAACATCCACCTGTGCACGCTCAAGGACTTCGAGGACCTGTGCGACACCCTGGGCATCCACGTCCTCGAGTGCACGGTGGTGGACCGCACCCACGAGACCGACCTCCTCATGCGCCTGCTGCCCAACCTCATGGGGGAGATCGCCTTGTACCGGTTCCGCCGGGGCTGAGCCCACCCCCGGCGGAAGGGGCCGGGTGCCGGGTGCGGGGGGAATGCGGTTCCGAATACCCGGTCACCCGGGGGCCGCTGCCGGGGAGCGGCCCGGCGCCCACCCCCTCACCCCGTCCCCCTCTCCCGCCGGGAGAGCAATCGTGTCATGAGTCAATCCCGTAGGGCGGCACCGCGCAGCGATGCCGCCGCCCGACATCGCCCGGGTGTCGGCTTTCGCAGTGCTCAAGCCGACCTACGTTCGGAGGACGGAGGACAGAAGACGGAAAGGTCGCCTCGCCCGGACTGGATTCGTTCTTCGCGTTCCTTGGTGCCCTTGCGTTGACGTTCAGCCCTGCAGGTCTGTCCTCCGTCTTCCGTCCTCTGTCTTCTGCCGGAAGAGGGACAGGGTGAGGGGATCGGAACACGGGTTTTTCCTGCTCCTGCAACCCTCCTCACCCTGACTCCTTCATCCCGCGGGGAGGGAATTTATGCAATGATCAGGTTGTTCAGCCGCCGGCCCCCGCCAGCCCCCACGCCCGGTACAGGGTGACGATCCCGAACCCCATCACCAGCAGCCCGGCGGCGGCGCGCAGGCCGGCGTGCTGCAGCCAGCGCCCGGCGCGCCCGGCCGCCAGCCCCATGAGCAGCAGGTTGGGCAGGGTCCCGAGGCCGAAGGCCAGCATGATCAGCGCCCCGCCGGCGGCGGAACCGGCGGTGAGGCTGAAGGCCAGCATGCTGTAGACCAGCCCGCAGGGCAGCCAGCCCCAGACCGCCCCCAGCGCCAGCGCCGCGCCCGGCCCGCGCACCGGCAGGAACCGCCGCCCCAGGGGCTCCACCCGCCGCCACAGCACCGCGCCGGCCTGCTCCAGCCGGGCCAGTCCCCGCCACCACCCGGCCAGGTACAGCCCCAGCGCCAGCATGAACAGGCCCGCCGCCACCTGGAGCCCCACCTGCAGCCGGTGCACCGCGCCCCAGTGGGCCGCCAGCGCCGCCACCCCCCCGAACAGGGCCCCGGCGGCGGTGTAACTGAGCAGGCGGCCCGCGTTGTAGCCCGCAAGCAGCGGCAGCAGGGCCCGGCCCGGGGCGGTGTTCACCGCCAGCGCCCCCACGATGCCGCCGCACATGCCGGCGCAGTGCACCCCGCCCAGCAGGCCGGTGAGCAGGGCCGTGACCAGGGCCTCGCCGCTCACCGCGGCGCCCCGTCGTTGCGCGGCGGCTCCGCGGTCTCCACCGGCAGGTGATGCATGAGCCACAGCGTGAACAGGATCGCCGGCACCCCCAGGGCCGCGGCGTAGGTGAAAAACGCCGGGTAGCCGAAGCTCTCCACCACCACTCCCGAGAAGCCGGAGACGAACTTGGGAAACAGGGTCATGAGGGAGCTGAACAGGGCGTACTGGGTGGCGGTGTAGGCGGTGTTGGTGAGCCGCGAGAGGTAGGCGATGAAGGCCGAGCCGGCCAGCCCGCCGGCGAAGTTGTCGGCCGAGATGACCACCACCAGCCCCGGCAGGCTCTTGCCCGCCAGGGCGAGCTGGGCGAACAGCAGGTTGGTCGCGGCCACCAGCACCGCCCCCGCCAGCAGCATGCGCATGACCCCGAAGCGCACCACCAGCGCGCCCCCGGCGACGGCGCCGGTGATGGTCATCACCACGCCGAAGATCTTGCCCACGTTGGCGATCTCCACCTTGCTGTAGCCCAGGTCGATGTAGAAGGGATTGGCCATGTTGGCCAGGACGATGTCGCTGATGCGGTAGACGGCGATGAAGGCCAGCAGGGCCAGGGCCCGGCGCCCGTTGCGCTGGATGAAGTCCGTGAACGGGCACACCACCGCGCCGATGAACCAGGCCACCAGGCCGCGCCAGGCCGGGGGCACGTGGGCCGCGCGCTCCAGGTAGTCCACCACCCG
>JALSIK010000419.1 GCA_026990045.1 Chromatiales bacterium
GTGAGAAGGCGAAGGAGAGCCGGGACAGGTAAACCCGATCATTGCATTGATGCCCTCTCCCTTGGAAGGAGCAATCGTGTCATGAGTCAATCCCGCAGGGCGGCACCGCGCAGCGATGCCGCCGCCCGACATCGCCCGGGTGTGGGCTTTCGCAGTGCTCAAGCCGGCCTGCGCCTGTCTTCCCAACGCAGGGTGCGTTCGCCCTGCGAACGCACCGGCGGTGCTGCCGTTGCATCGGCTTTCGCCGCGAGGGATCCGTCGATGATGCGCCGTGGCCTGTCCATTCTGCTCCTGTGCCTGCTGGCCGCGCCGCTGCCGGCGGCGGAGGTGGTGGTGCTGGGACTGTTCAAGGACTTCGCCGTGCTGGAGGTGGACGGCAAGCGCTATCGCCTGCGGCGCGGCGAGAGCACGCCCGAGGGCATCCGGCTGGTGTCCGCCGACAGCGAGCGGGCGGTGCTGGAGCTGGACGGGCGCCGCGAGACCCACCGCCTGGGCAGCCGCATCCGCGTGGGCGGGGCGGCGCGGCCGCCGGAGGCGCGGGCGCCCGCCGAGGTGCGCATCTGGCCCAGTCGCGGCATGTATCTCACCGCCGGTTCCATCAACGGCCACCCGGTGCGGTTCCTGGTGGACACGGGCGCGAGCTGGGTGTCCATGGGCGAGGCCCTGGCGAAGCGCCTGGGCATCGACTACCGCTACCGGGGCGAGCCCGGCGTGGCGCAGACGGCCAACGGCGCGGTGCGGCTCTACCGGGTGACCCTGGACCGGGTCAAGGTGGGGGGGCTGGAGCTGCGCAACGTCACGGGGGCGGTGCTGGAAGGGGACGTGGGGGACGAGGTCCTGCTGGGCCAGTCCTTTCTCAACCGCACCACCATGGTCCGCAAGGGCCAGGCCCTGATCCTCAGAAAACGGTTCTGAATACAGAGGACGGAGGACAGAGGACGGAGGACGGAAGACAGAGGTCAGAGCGTACGGCAATGCCGCTTTACCTGACGGTTGCATAAAATCCGCGAGGCATCGTGCTTTCGTGCTCGACGGCAGGTGCCGGGTGTCACCCGGGGTGACATCCAGCAACGCGCTCGTTGGCCGTGACGGGCAGGAAATCCGCCCGGTGCCCACCCCCTCGCCCCGGCCCTCTCCCCCGCGATGCGGGGGAGAGGGGGCGGAAAATCCGGCTCCGGCGCCGGTCCCCGCGGCGGGCGAAAGGACGGTCCCCTCTCCCGCCGGGAGAGGGCCAGGGTGAGGGGATCGGAACACGGGTTCTCCCTGTCGGGGCAAATTCCTCCTGACCCATTCATCCCGCAGGGAGGGAATTTATGCAACGATCAGGTTCACGTGCGGCCGGCTTGCGCTGGGCTCGAACCGGCCCGCGAGTTCTGTCTTCCGTCTCCTGTACTCCGTCCTCCGTCCTCCGTCCTCTGATCACGGTACCCCGTCGCGTGCCTTGTCGCGCTCGATGAGGGCGTAGGCGGAGTGGTTGTGGATGGACTCGAAGTTCTCCGACTCCACCACGTAGGCATCGATGCGGTCGTCGTCGTTGAGGCGGGCGGCGACGTCGCGCACCATGTCCTCGACGAACTTGGGATGGTCGTAGGCGTGCTCGGTGACGTATTTCTCGTCCGGGCGCTTGAGCAGGCCGAACAGCTCGCACGAGGCTTCCTGCTCCACCAGCTCGATGAGTTCCTCGATCCAGACGAAGGTGTTGATGCGGGCGGTGACGGTGACGTGGGAGCGCTGGTTGTGGGCGCCGCGGTCCGAGATCTTCTTGGAGCAGGGGCACAGGCTGGTCACCGGCACCACCACCTTGATGGTCATGAAGTGCTCGCCCTTGTGCACCTCGCCGATGAAGGTGACGTCGTAGTCCATGAGGCTCTCCACCCGCGTCACCGGTGCCTTCTTGTTGATGAAGTAGGGGAAGTTCATCTCGATGTGGCCGGACTCGGCCTCCAGGCGCTCGGCCATCTCCGCCAGCATCTCCTTGAACGACTTCACCGAGATCTCGCGCTCGTGGTTGTTGAGGATCTCCACGAAGCGCGACATGTGCGTGCCCTTGAAGTTGTGGGGCAGGTTCACGTACATGTTGAAGTTGGCGATGGTGTGCTGCTCGCCGCCGTCGCGATCGGAGATCCGCACCGGGTGGCGGATGTCCTTGATGCCCACCTTGTTGATGGGGATGCGCCGGGTGTCGGTGCTGTTCTGGACATCGGCGATGACGGACACGGTGGGCTCGGGCACGGGGCGGGACATGTGCGTTACCTCTCGCTGTAGCTGACGCAGGCGCGCTCGGTCTCCCACAGGGTGACCCGGCTCACCGACACCGCGTCGCTGTTGAGTTCGCGCGCCAGGTTGCGGTACAGGTGGGCGGCGATGTTCTCGGCGGTGGGGTTGATCTCGTCGAAGGGCGGGATCTCGTTGAGGTTGCGGTGATCCAGCCCCTCGATGCAGCGCCGGGCGGCGTGCTTGATGGCCTTGAAGTCCAGGCCCATGCCGATCTCGTCCAGGCGCGTGGCCTCCACCTCCACCTCCACCTTCCAGTTGTGACCGTGCAGGCGCGCGCAGTCGCCGGGGTAGCCGCGCAGCGCGTGCGCGGCGGCGAAGTCGGTGACGATTTTCATGGTGTAGCGCGCGCCCATGAGCGGTTACCTGAGCGAAAGGGGAGGAAATCTAATCCAGCCGGGGACGTTTGGCAAGCGCCCGCCCGCGCCCGACACCCTGCACAGGGCTTGCATTATAACACCTTTGGCACCCGCGCCCGCGGCGGAAAACCAAGATGCGTCAAAGGGTTATTGAACGGTCAGTGATCGCGGTCGATGACGTAGCGGGCGATGGCGGCCAGGGCCCGGGCCCGGTCGCCCAGTGCCTCCAGGCTGGCCACGGCGTCGTCCACCAGCTCCCGGGCCAGCTCGCGGGCCGCCTCCAGGCCCATGATTTCGGGGTAGGTGGGCTTGTTGCGGCGGCGGTCGGCGCCGCTGGCCTTGCCCAGGCGGGCGGTGTCGCCGGTCTCGTCCAGCACGTCGTCCTGGATCTGGAAGGCCAGGCCGATGCACTTGGCGTAGTGGTCCAGGCGGTGGAGGAGATCGCTGTCCGGCGGCAGGGCGCACAGGGCGCCCAGGCGCACGCTGGCCCGGATGAGGGCCCCGGTCTTGTGGATGTGCATGTTCTCCAGCTCCGCCGTGCTCAGGGTCCGGCCCACGGCCTCCAGGTCGATGGCCTGTCCCCCCGCCATGCCGCGCGAGCCGGCCGCCCGGCACAGGGTGTCGGCCATCTCCAGGGCGCGGTCCGGGGCCACTGCCGGCCGGTGCACCAGCACCTGCAGGGCCAGGGCCTGGAGGGCGTCGCCGGCCAGGATGGCGGTGGCCTCGTCGAAGGCCCGGTGGACCGTGGGCTGGCCCCGGCGCAGGTCGTCGTCGTCCATGGCCGGGAGGTCGTCGTGCACCAGCGAGTAGGCGTGGATGAGCTCCACCGCGCAGGCCGGGGCGTCCAGCAGGTCCGGGTCGGCCTCCACCGCCTCGCCGGCGGCGTAGACCAGGGCCGGCCGGATGCGCTTGCCGCCGTTGAACACGGCGTAACGCATGGCACGGTGCAGGCGGAAGGGGAGGGTGTCCTCGGGCGGCAGGCACCGGTCCAGCGCCTGGTCCACCCGCTGGCGCCACTGGCGCAGGGCGGCTGCAAGGTCCACGGGGGTTATTCGTCCTCGAACGGTTCCAGCCGCTCGCCGCCCGCGTCGCGGGTGAGGATCTGCACCTTCTGCTCGGCCTCCTTGAGCGCGGCCTGGCACTGGCGGGCCAGGGCCACGCCCCGCTCGAAGTCCTTGAGCGACTGCTCCAGCGGCTGGTCGCCCTGCTCCATGCGGGCCACCAGGGCCTCCAGCTCGGCCAGGGCCTTCTCGAAGTCGGGCAGGGTGGAACGGGCGGATTGTTTCTTGGCGGCCATGGGGTGCTGGTTTCGGGAAGCGGCTTACGTTAGCCTACCGGTGGGCGCAGGGTCAAATGGGGGGTGCTTGAAAGGGGCCCCTTCCGCCACCATTGGGGCAATCGTCTCCCCGAACGGAAAAACCGCTGGACAGGCCGGCCCATCATGATTTAGACTTTGTCTAAATCTGTCCGGGGGCGGACAGTCCCGGGCGGACCCACGACCGATAACAACGGGAGGTTGAGAATCATGCCTGAACTCAAAGGAAGCAAGACCGAAGAGAACCTGAAGGCCGCCTTCGCCGGCGAGTCCCAGGCCAACCGCCGCTACCTGTACTTCGCGGCCAAGGCCGACGTGGAGGGCTACAACGATGTCGCCGCGGTGTTCCGCTCCACCGCCGAGGGCGAGACCGGTCACGCCCACGGCCACCTGGAGTACCTGGAGGCGGTGGGTGACCCGGCCACCGGCCTGCCCATCGGCAGCACCGCCGACAACCTGAAGGCCGCCATCGCCGGCGAGACCCACGAGTACACCGACATGTACCCGGGCATGGCCAAGACCGCCCGCGAGGAGGGTTTCGACGAGATCGCCGACTGGTTCGAGACCCTGGCCAAGGCCGAGCGGTCCCACGCCAACCGGTTCCAGAAGGCCCTGGACACCCTGGACAGCTGAGGCGGTCGTTCAGGGGTTGAGCGAGAGGCCCGCCCGGCGCCGCCGGCGCCGGGCGGGCCGCTTGCAGGCGGCAGACGCGGGGCCGGTTTCACCGGCCCCCGTCGTGTCCAGGTTTCGGATCGTTCCATGATCGGGCAACCGTCGGAGGGCAGCATGGCAGGGGGAACCACGGGTATCCGAGAAGGCAGTCTGGAGGCGCCCACGCGCCATCCGCTGGACTGGCAGAGCGAGCAATTCTGGGACGAGGAGGCGCTGTACAAGGAGCTGGAGCGGGTGTACGACATCTGCCACGGCTGCCGGCGCTGCGTCTCGCTGTGCAACGCCTTTCCCACCCTGTTCGACCTGGTGGACGAGTCGGACACCATGGAGGTGGACGGCGTCGCCCGCTCGGACTACTGGAAGGTGGTGGAGCACTGTTACCTGTGCGACCTGTGCTACATGACCAAGTGCCCCTACGTGCCGCCCCACGAGTGGAACGTGGATTTTCCCCACCTCATGCTGCGCGCCAAGGCGGTGCACTTCAAGAAGCACGGCGCCCGCTTCCGCGACCGGCTGCTGAGTTCCACCGACGTGGTGGGGCGCCTGGCCGGGATCCCGGTGGTGGCGCAGGCGGTCAACGCCGCCAACCGCACCCGCCCGGCGCGCAAGCTGCTGGAGGCGACCCTCGGCGTGGCCGCCGGGGCGCTGTTGCCCGAGTACCACGGCCGCACCCTGCGCCGCCGGCTGGCCGGCCACCGTCCGGACCCGGCCGCCGACCCCGGCGAGACCAGCCGGGGGCGGGTCGCCCTGTTCGCCACCTGCTACGGCAACTACAACGAGCCGCACCTGGGCGAGGACCTGGTGGCGGTGTTCGAGCACAACGGCATCCCGGTGCGGCTGGTGGAGAAGGAGCGCTGTTGCGGCATGCCCAGGCTGGAGCTGGGTGACCTGGACGCGGTGGCCGCGGCCAAGGCCGCCAACATCCCGGTGCTGGCCCGGCTGGTGGACGAGGGCTGGGACCTGGTGGCGCCGGTGCCGTCCTGCGTGCTCATGTTCAAGCAGGAGCTGCCGCTCATGTTCCCCGACGACCCGGAGGTGAAGAAGGTCCAGCAGGCCATCTACGATCCCTTCGAGTACCTGGCCCTGCGCCACAAGGAAGGCAAGCTGCGGACCGACTTCAAGCATTCCCTGGGCAAGGTCGCCTGGCATGCTGCCTGCCACCAGCGGGTGCAGAACATGGGACAGAAGACCCGCGAGGTACTGGAACTGGTGCCGGACACCGAGGTGGTGCCCATCGAGCGGTGTTCCGGCCACGACGGGACCTACGCGGTGAAGAAGGAGTACCACGCCGCGTCCATGAAGATCGCCCGTCCCGTGGTCAACCGGGTGAAGCAGGCGCAGGCCGATCATTACGGCTCCGACTGCCCCATGGCCGGCCACCAGATCGAGAACGGCCTGGCCGACGGCAGCCGGCCCGAGCACCCGCTGAGCCTGCTGCGGCGGGCCTACGGCATCTGAGACAACCGGGGTTTGGCCCCTTGCGTGCAAGAGGAAGCGACCCATGTTGACACGTGAAGACCTCTACAGCCTGGAACAGTATGCGCAGGAGCGCCCCGCCTTCCGCGAGAAGGTGCTGGCGCACAAGAAGAACCGCCAGGTGCGGCTGGGCGAGTACGCCACCCTGTACTTCGAGGACCGGCTCACCATCCAGTACCAGGTCCAGGAGATGCTGCGCATCGAGCGCATCTTCGAGCCCGGCGAGATCCAGGACGAGCTGGACGCCTACAATCCCCTCATTCCCACCGGCAGCAACTGGAAGGCCACCTTCATGCTGGAGTACCCGGACGTGGAACAGCGCAAGCGGGAGCTGGCCCGGCTGGTGGGCATCGAGGACAAGGTCTGGGTCCGGGTGGCGGGTCACGACAAGGTCTATGCCATCGCCGACGAGGACATGGAGCGGGAGACCGAGGACAAGACCTCGGCGGTGCACTTCCTGCGCTTCGAGCTGACGCCGGAGATGGTGCGTGACGTCAAGGCGGGCGCCGACATCGCCATGGGCATCGACCACCCCGACTACACGGCGGTGGTGGACCCGGTCCCGCGCGCGGTGCGCGACAGCCTGGCCGCGGACCTGGCCTAGCAGGCTGTTGAAAAACAGCCTGATGAGGCGGGGCAGGGATGTCCCGCCCGCGAATCGAGCGCGCAAGCGCGTGGATATCGGCGTCTCCGGACCCGGACCTGCGCCGGGTTCGGCGCGTTGAAAAAGGCCAGGACGGCCTTTTTCAACATCCTGCTGGCAAGCCGTTGCAGGACAGCCCGCCTGGCCCCGGCTCCCTTTCCCGCGATGCGGGGGAGAGGGGGATGGAAAAAAACCGGCTGCGGCGCCGGCACCCCGGGGTACGCGGAAAGACGGTGCCCTCTCCCGCCGGGAGGGCAATCGTGTCATGAGTCAAGCCCGCAGGGCGGCACCGTGCAGCGATGCCGCCGCCCGGCATCACCCGGATGCCGGCCTGCGCGCTGCTTCTGACCGTAGGGTGCGTTCGCCCCGCGAACGCACCGGGTGGACTGCCGGGGGCCGGCGGGCGGAGATGGCGCTCCCAAGGGGACTCGAACCCCTGTTACCGACGTGAGAGGCCGGCGTCCTAGGCCACTAGACGATGGGAGCGGGGTCGGCCTGGGCCGAAAGGAGTGCTATTATACCCACCCAGGATTTGGGCACAAGAACACGCCAGGCATTGAACCGCAGGATCCCGGTCATCCCACACGAACCGCTCATCATCCCGCGCAGTGAGCACAACATCTCGCGGGCCAACATCAGCGAGAACGCCCTCAAGGTCCTCTACCGCCTGAAGAACGCGGGCTACGCCGCCTACCTGGTGGGCGGCGGCGTCCGCGACCTGCTGCTGGGCCGCCACCCCAAGGACTTCGACGTGGCCACCGACGCCCGGCCGGAGGAGATCCGCAAGCTGTTCCGCAACTGCCGCCTCATCGGCCGGCGCTTCCGCCTGGCCCACGTGCGCTTCGGCCGCGAGATCATAGAGGTGGCCACCTTCCGCGCCCCCCACGATGCCGGCGGGGGCGGCGAGGGAGAGGGCGCGCTGCGCGACGACGGCATGATCGTGGCCGACAACGTCTACGGCACCCTGGAGAGCGACGCCTGGCGCCGGGACTTCACCATCAACGCCCTCTACTACAACATCGCCGATTTCTC
>JALSIK010000420.1 GCA_026990045.1 Chromatiales bacterium
GCCACAGGCGCGTAGCTCAGCTGGTTAGAGCACCACCTTGACATGGTGGGGGTCGTTGGTTCGAGTCCAATCGCGCCTACCAGACACCGGGGCGGGGTCACGGCCGGAGCCGGGCCCCGCCCCTTGAATTGTGAGCCGCCCGGCGGCGGCACCAGGAGCCACGTGGCCTTTGGTAGGGGTCACCACTGGAGCAGACGCATGTCGCAGATCACCATCACCCTGCCCGACGGATCCCGGCGGACCTACGACCATCCCGTCACCGTGGCCCAGGTGGCGGCCGACATCGGCCCCGGCCTGGCCAGGGCGGCCTTGGCCGGCAAGGTGGACGACCGCCTGGTGGACACCAGCTTCGTCATCGACCGCGACGCCCGCCTGGCCATCGTCACCGACCGCGATCCCGAGGGGCTGGAGATCATCCGCCATTCCACCGCCCACCTGCTGGCGCAGGCGGTCAAGGAGCTGTTCCCGGAGGCCCAGGTGACCATCGGGCCGGTGATCGAGGACGGCTTCTACTACGACTTCGCCTATCCGCCGGGCTTCTCCGAGTCCGACCTGGAGAAGATCGAGCAGAAGATGCAGGAGCTGGCCAGGCGCGACCTGAAGGTGGAGCGCACGGTCATGCCCCGCGACGAGGCGGTGAAGTTCTTCCGCGACATGGGCGAGGAGTACAAGGCCGAGATCATCGCCTCCATCCCGGAGGGCGAGGAGATCTCCCTCTACCGCCAGGACGGCTTCATCGACCTGTGCCGCGGGCCCCACGTGCCGTCCACCGGCCGGCTCAAGGCCTTCAAGCTCATGAAGCTGGCCGGGGCCTACTGGCGCGGCGACTCGCGCAACGAGATGCTGCAGCGCATCTACGGCACCGCCTGGCCCGACAAGAAGCAGCTCAAGGCCTACCTGCAGCGGCTGGCCGAGGCCGAGAAGCGCGACCACCGGCGCCTGGGCCGGCGCCTGGACCTGTTCCACACCCAGGAAGAGGCCCCGGGCATGGTGTTCTGGCACGACCGCGGCTGGACCATCTACCAGGTCATCGAGCAGTACATCCGCGAGCGCCTGCGCGAGCGCGGCTACCAGGAGGTGCACACCCCCGAGGTGGTGGACCGCGTCCTGTGGGAGAAGTCGGGTCACTGGGACAAGTTCCACGACATGATGTTCACCACCGAAGCGGAGAACCGGCACTACGCGGTCAAGCCCATGAACTGCCCCTGCCACGTGCAGATCTACAACCAGGGCCTCAAGAGCTACCGCGACCTGCCCCTGCGCATGGCCGAGTTCGGCTCCTGCCACCGCAACGAGCCCTCGGGGACCCTCCACGGCCTCATGCGCCTGCGCAACTTCACCCAGGACGACGCCCACATCTTCTGTACCGAGGACCAGATCCAGCAGGAGGTGTCGGACTTCATCGACCTGCTCTACGAGGTCTACGCCGACTTCGGCTTCGACGACATCCTGGTCCAGCTCTCCACCCGCCCCGAGGAGCGGGTGGGCTCGGACGCGGTGTGGGACAAGGCCGAGCGGGCCCTGGCCCAGGCCCTGGACGCCAAGGGCCTGGCCTGGGAGCTGCAGCCGGGGGAGGGGGCCTTCTACGGGCCCAAGATCGAGTTCTCCCTCCGCGACTGCCTGGGCCGGGTCTGGCAGTGCGGCACCATCCAGGTGGATTTCTCCATGCCCGGCCGGCTGGGGGCCGAGTACGTGGCCGAGGACGGCTCCCGCCAGACCCCGGTCATGCTCCACCGGGCGGTCCTGGGCTCCATGGAGCGCTTCATCGGCATCCTCATCGAGCACTACGGGGGCGATTTCCCGCCCTGGCTGGCGCCGGTCCAGGCCGTGGTGCTCAATATCACCGACCGCCAGGCCCCCTATGCCGGGGAGGTGGCCAAGGGCCTGAAAAATCGTGGATTTCGGGTGGAAACCGACTTGAGAAATGAGAAGATCGGCTTTAAAATCCGCGAGCACACCTTGCAGAAGGTGCCTTATCTGCTGGTCGTCGGCGATAAGGAAGTGGAAACTGGCACGGTGGCCGTGCGCACGCGATCCGGGCAGGACCTGGGCGGCATGACGATCGAAGCGTTTGCCGACCGCCTGGCCGGGGACATCGCGCGCCGCGGCCGTAATGTTTTGGAGGACTGACGCATCGCTGCACCAAAGAAGACGCGCATCAACGACGAGATCACGGCCAGGGAGGTGCGGGTGATCGACCCGGACGGCGAACAGGCCGGGATCATGTCCATCGAGGATGCGCTGGCGCGGGCCGAGGAGGCGGAACTGGACCTGGTCGAAGTGGCACCCGAGGCGGACCCGCCCGTGTGCCGCATCATGGACTATGGCAAGTACCAGTTCGAGCTGAACAAGAAGCGCCACGCCGCCAGGAAGAAGACCAAGCAGATTCACGTCAAGGAAGTGAAGTTTCGTCCCGGGACGGACGAGGGAGACTACCAGGTCAAACTGCGCAACCTGGTGCGTTTCCTCACCAACGGGGACAAGGCCAAGGTGACCCTGCGTTTCCGCGGCCGCGAGATGGCCCACCAGGAGCTGGGCGCCCGGCTGCTCAAGCGGGTCGAGGAAGACCTCGCCGAGTACGGCACCGTGGAGCAGTATCCCAAGATGGAAGGGCGCCAGATGGTGATGATCATCGCCCCCAAGAAAAGGTAGCGCGCTGCTGTCCGCCGGGTGTGGCGCCCCGGGCGGCCAGCCTGCAAACGCGCGTCGTCGTTCATGCAAGAATGCGGAGTAGGAAAATGCCGAAACTCAAGACCAACCGTGGTGCGGCCAAGCGCTTCAAGCGCACCGCCTCCGGCGGCTTCAAGCGGGCCCAGTCCCACCGCCGCCACATCCTGACCAAGAAGAGCCCCAAGCGGAAGCGCCAGCTGCGCATCACCGCGCGGATCCACGAGTCGGACCAGCGGGCCGTGCGCCGGCTGCTGCCGTACAGCTGAGGAGGGACGCACCATGCCACGAGTGAAACGGGGCGTCACCGCCCACGCCCGGCACAAGAAGGTCATCAAGCAGGCCAAGGGTTACTACGGCCGGCGCAAGAACGTCTTCCGCGTCGCCACCCAGGCCGTGACCAAGGCCGGCCAGTACGCCTACCGTGACCGCCGCCAGCGCAAGCGCCAGTTCCGCGCCCTGTGGATCGCGCGCATCAACGCCGCGGCACGCGAGTGCGGGCTGTCCTACAGCCGCCTCATCAACGGGCTCAAGAAGGCCTCCATCGAGGTGGACCGCAAGGTCCTGGCCGACCTCGCCGTGCACGACCCGGTCGCCTTCGGCGCCCTGGCGGAAAAGGCCAAGGCCAGCCTCGCCGACTGAGGACCGCGGCGGCGGCAGCGGCCGCCCCGCGCGACTCTGCACGAGAGGGAAGGCGGGCCTGCCTTCCCTCTTTTGCGTGGGCCGCAGAACAACAATGCAGGAAGAACTCGCCACACTCGTCGAGGAGGCCACTGCCGAGATCCGGGCCGCCGCCGACCTGGCCGCCCTGGACCGGGTGCGCGTGCGCTACCTGGGCAAGAAAGGGCTCCTCACCGCCCGCCTCAAAACCCTGGGCCGGCTGCCGCCGGCCGAGCGCCCGCGGGCCGGCCAGGCCATCAACGACGCCAAGCAGCAGGTGCAGCAGGCGCTGGAGGCCCGCCGCACCGAGCTGGAGGCCGCCGCCCTGGATGCCAGCCTGGCCGCCGAGCGGGTGGACGTGACCCTGCCCGGCCGCGGCGCGGTGCCCGGCGGCCTGCATCCCGTGACCCGCATCCTGCAGCGCATCGAGGACCTGTTTCTGCAGCTCGGCTTCGAGGTGGCCGAGGGGCCGGAGATCGAGACCGACTGGCACAACTTCGAGGCCCTCAACATCCCCGCCTCGCACCCGGCGCGGGCCATGCACGACACCTTCTACATCGACGACACCCACCTGCTGCGCACCCATACCTCGCCGGTGCAGGTCCGGGTCATGCTGGAGCAGGCGCCGCCGCTGCGGGTCATCGCCCCCGGCCGCGTCTACCGCTGCGACTCCGACCTGACCCACACCCCCATGTTCCACCAGGTGGAAGGGCTCATGGTGGACGAGCGCGTGAGCTTCGCCGATCTCAAGGGCGTGCTGGACGACTTCCTGCACCGCTTCTTCGAGCGCGACGACCTGGCGGTGCGTTTCCGGCCGTCCTATTTTCCCTTCACCGAGCCCTCGGCGGAGGTGGACATCCAGTGCGTCATGTGCAGCGGCGAGGGCTGCCGCGTGTGCGGCCAGACCGGCTGGCTGGAGATCCTGGGCTGCGGCATGGTGCACCCCCGCGTGCTGGAGCAGGTGAACGTGGATCCCGAACGCTTCCAGGGCTTCGCCTTCGGCATGGGCGTGGAGCGCCTGGCCATGCTGCGCTATGGCGTCAACGACCTGCGCCTGTTCTTCGAGAACGACATCCGGTTCCTCAGGCAGTTCGGCGCGCAGTGAATCCCATGTCGAACGAAGCATGCGTCCGCAGGAGCGCCGCCCCCGGCGCGAACGTCCCGCCACCGGGGGTTCCGGGTCCCTCCCGGCCGCCGGCAGCCGGCCGCGGGGACGGCGCGGTCGAAGCGGGGCGCGTGATCTCCAACGACGTCGGATATCTTCGATGAAGGTCAGCGAACGATGGCTGCGTGAATGGGTGGACCCGCCGGTGGACACCGCCGGGCTGGCCCGCCAGCTCACCATGGCCGGGCTGGAGGTGGAGGCGGTGGAGCCCGCGGCGCCGGCATTCACCGGCGTGGTGGTGGCCGAGGTGCTGGCGGTGGCGCCGCATCCCGACGCCGACCGCCTGCGCGTGTGCCAGGTGAACACCGGCGGCGAGGCCCCGCTGGAGATCGTCTGCGGGGCCGCCAACGCGGCACCGGGCATGAAGGTGCCCTGCGCCACCGTGGGCGCGGTGCTGCCCGACGGGACCGAGATCAAAAAGACCAGGCTGCGCGGCGTGGCCTCGGCGGGCATGCTGTGCTCGGCCCGCGAGCTGGGCCTGGCCGAGGAGGCGGAGGGGCTCATGGTCCTGGACCCGGATGCGCCCGCGGGCGCCGACCTGCGCGCGGTCCTGGCCCTGGACGATCACGTCATCGAGCTGGGGCTCACCCCCAACCGGGGCGACTGCCTGGGCATGGAGGGGGTGGCGCGCGAGGTGGCGGTCATCAACCGCATGGCCCTCAACCCGCCGCCCGAGGCACCGGTGGCGCCGCAGGTGGAAGACGCCCTGCCGGTGCGGCTGGAGGCCCCGGCCGCCTGTCCCCGCTACGTGGGCCGCGTGGTGCGGGGCGTGGATCCCGCCGCGCCCACTCCCCTGTGGATGGCCGAGCGCCTGCGCCGGGCGGGGCTGCGCAGCCTCGGCCCGCTGGTGGACGTCACCAACTACGTCATGCTGGAACTGGGCCAGCCCATGCACGCCTTCGACCTGGGGCGGCTCGCCGGCGGCATCACCGTGCGCATGGGCCGCCCCGGCGAGACCCTCACCCTGCTGGACGGCCAGGAGGTGGAACCGGGGGAGGCGACCCTCGTCATCGCCGACGACTCGGGCCCGGTGGCCCTGGCCGGCATCATGGGCGGCGCGGCCACCGCCGTGGGGCCGGAGACCACCGACATCTTTCTCGAAAGCGCCTTTTTTGCCCCGGAGGCCGTCGCCGGCCGGGCCCGGGCCTTCGGCCTCCACACCGACTCCTCCCACCGGTTCGAGCGCGGGGTGGCGCCCGACCTCCAGGAACGGGCCATGGAGCGGGCCACCGCCCTGCTGGTGGACATCGCCGGCGGGCGGCCCGGGCCGCTGGTGGTGGAGACCCGGCCCGGGCACCTGCCGCCGCGTCCGGCCATCACCCTGCGCCGGGACCGCATCGCCCGCCTGCTGGGCTGCGAGGTGCCCGATGCCCACGTGGAGGACATCCTCACCCGGCTGGGGATGCAGGTCACCGGCGGCGACCGGACGTGGGAGGTGGTGCCGCCGGCGTTCCGCTTCGACATCGGCCTGGAGGCGGACCTCGTGGAGGAGGTGGCCCGCATCTGGGGCTACGGCGAGGTCCCCGCTACCCGGCCCCGGGCGGAACTGGCCATGGGACCGCGGCCCGAGGCCCGGGTGGCGCCGGCCCGCTGGCGCGCCCTGCTGGCGGACCGGGGCTGGTACGAGGCCGTCACCTACTCCTTCGTGGACCCCGAGCTGCAGCGGATGCTGGATCCGGAGACCCCGGCGGTGGCCCTGGCCAACCCCCTGGCGGCGGACATGGCGGTCATGCGCACCAGCCTCTGGCCCGGGCTGCTCAAGGCGGCGCAGTACAACTTGCACCGCCAGCAGGAACAGCTAAGCTTATTCGAGTACGGTCTCAAGTTCACTCGGCAAGATACTGAAATAATTCAGGAACCCTCCCTGGCCGGGGTGGCCGCAGGGGTCCGGGAGCCGCGCCGCTGGGACGGGCGCCGGGAGGCGCTGGATTTCTTCGACCTCAAGGGCGACGTGGAGGCCCTGCTGGCCCTCACCGGCCGGCGGCCGGCCTTCGCCTTCGAGGCCGCGGTCCACCCCGCCCTGCACCCGGGCCAGTCGGCGCGGGTCCTGCACGAGGGGCGGCCCATGGGCTGGGTGGGGCGGCTCCATCCCCGCCTGGAGCGGGCCCTGGACCTGCCCCGGGCGGTGTACCTGTTCGAGCTGGACGCCGCCGCCCTGGCCGCCGGGCGGCTGCCGCGGTTTGTGCCCCTGTCGCGGTTCCCGGCCATCCGCCGCGACCTCGCCATCGTGGTTGATGAAACCGTGCCGGCGGCCGATATACAGCGGTGCATCCGCGAGGCGGCCCCGCCGTTCCTCACGGAAATCGAGGTTTTCGATGTCTACCGGGGCGAAGGTATTGATTCTGGTAGAAAAAGTCTGGCCCTGGGCTTGACCTTGCAGGATCTTTCGCGCACTCTTACGGATACAGATGTGGAGGCTGCCGTCAGCCGGATCCTGGGGGCACTGGAGAGGCAACTTGGGGCGACACTGAGAGAGTAGCGATGGCGTTGACCAAGGCGGACATGGCAGAGCGTCTGTTCGAGGAGCTGGGCCTCAACAAGCGGGAGGCCAAGGAACTGGTGGAGATGTTCTTCGAGGAAATCCGCACCGCCCTGGAAAACGGCCACCAGGTGAAACTGTCGGGTTTCGGCAATTTCGACCTTCGCGACAAGAAAGAACGCCCGGGCAGAAACCCTAAAACGGGTGAGGAAATTCCCATCACCGCCCGCCGGGTGGTGACCTTCCGCCCCGGGCAAAAACTAAAAGCACGCGTCGAGGCCTATGCTCGAACCGTCCAACAATAACGAACTGCCCCCCATCCCGAGCAAGCGCTATTTCACCATCGGCGAGGTGAGCGAGCTGTGCGACGTGAAGCCGCACGTGCTGCGCTACTGGGAGCAGGAGTTTCCCCAGCTCAAGCCGGTGAAGCGCCGCGGCAACCGCCGCTACTACCAGCGCCAGGACGTGATCATGATCCGCCAGATCCGCAGCCTGCTCTACGAGCAGGGCTACACCATCGGCGGCGCCCGCCTGCAGCTCGCCGAGCAGGCCAACGGCAAGGGCAACGGCAAGGGCATCGACCCCCGGACCCTGCGCGAGCTGCGGGCCGAGCTCGAGGAGCTGCTGCGCCTGCTCCAGCCCTGACGGGCGCCTTTTCCCCGCCCGCGGGCCGCGGTATCATAGCGGCCGCTCCGCGCCGCGGAGTTTTTCTGCCTGATTTCACCGGGGCGTAGCGCAGTCTGGTAGCGCACCGCAATGGGGTTGCGGTGGTCGGAGGTTCAAATCCTCTCGCC
>JALSIK010000421.1 GCA_026990045.1 Chromatiales bacterium
GTGTTCATGCTGATCCCGCTGCTGCACGGCACCGGCCTGGAACGGCACGGCCGCATCCTGCGCGAGGTGGCGGCGCTGGTGGAACGGGGCGCCGTGCGCCCGCACCTGGACCCGCAGCGCTTCGGGTTCTCCGAGGCCGCCGCCGCCCACGCCCACTGGGAGGCCGGCCGCGCCCGCGGCAAGGTGCGGCTGGTCAACGACCTGGGTTGAAGGCGGGCGCCGTGAAGTACAGGGATCTCCGGGACTTCCTCCACCTGCTGGAACGGCGCGGCGAGCTGCGGCGCATCGGCGTCGAGGTGGACCCGTACCTGGAGATGACCGAGATCTGCGACCGCACCCTGCGCCGCGGCGGCCCGGCCCTGCTGTTCACGAATCCCAGGGGCCACGACATCCCGGTGCTGGCCAACCTGTTCGGCACCCCGGAGCGGGTGGCCCTGGGCATGGGCGAGGAATCGGTGGCCGCCCTGCGCGAGGTGGGCCGCTGGCTGGCCGCGCTCAAGGAGCCGGAGCCGCCCAAGGGGATGAAGGACGCCTGGAGCAAGCTCCCTGTGCTCAGGCAGGTGCTCAACATGAACCCCGCGGTGGTGCGCAGGGCGCCGTGCCAGGCCAACGTGCTCGAGGGCGACGAGGTGGACCTGGGCCGGCTGCCGGTGCAGACCTGCTGGCCCGGCGACGCCGGCCCCCTCATCACCTGGGCCCTGGTGGTCACGCGCGGGCCGCACAAGGCGCGCCAGAACCTGGGCATCTACCGCCAGCAGGTCATCGGCCGCAACAAGGTGATCATGCGCTGGCTGGCCCACCGCGGCGGCGCCCTGGATTACCGCGACTGGTGCGAGGCCCGGCCCGGCGAGCCGTTCCCGGTGGCGGTGGCCCTGGGCGCGGATCCGGCCACCATCCTCGGCGCGGTGACGCCGGTGCCCGACACCCTGTCGGAGTACGCCTTCGCCGGCCTGCTGCGCGGCGGCCGCACCGAGGTGGTCAAGTGCCTGGGCTCGGACCTGCAGGTGCCCGCCAGCGCCGAGATCGTGCTCGAGGGCGTGATCCATCCCGGCGAGGAGGCCGACGAGGGGCCCTTCGGCGACCACACCGGCTACTACAACGAGGTGGAGCGCTTCCCGGTGTTCACCATCGAGCGCATCACCCACCGCGACGACCCCATCTACCACAGCACCTACACCGGGCGCCCGCCCGACGAGCCGGCGGTGCTGGGGGTGGCGCTCAACGAGGTGTTCGTGCCGCTGCTGCAGAAGCAGTTCCCGGAGATCACCGACTTCTACCTGCCGCCCGAGGGCTGCTCCTACCGCCTGGCCTGCGTGAGCATGAAGAAGCAGTACCCGGGCCACGCCAAGCGGGTCATGTTCGGGGTGTGGTCCTTCCTGCGCCAGTTCATGTACACCAAGTTCGTCATCGTCACCGACGACGACATCGACGTGCGCGACTGGCAGGACGTGATCTGGGCCATGACCACGCGCATGGACCCGGCCCGCGACACCGTGATCGTGGACCACACCCCCATCGACTACCTGGACTTCGCCTCGCCGGTGGCCGGGCTCGGATCCAAGATCGGCTTCGACGCCACCGGCAAGTGGCCGGGCGAGACCGACCGCCAGTGGGGCCGGCCCATCGTCATGGACGAGGACGTCAAGCGCCGCATCGACGAGCTGTGGGACGCCCTGGGCATCGACTGACGGCGGCGCTGCTGCTGGCCCCGGCCTGGTGCGCGGCTGCCGCCGCGGCCGACCTTGCCCCGCGCTGGAGCGGCGAGGCCGAGCTGGGCCTGCTGCGCACCACCGGCAACACCGACACCGCCAGCCTCAACGTCAAGGCCCGGGCGGTCAACGAGCGCCGGCGCTGGCGCCACGGCGTGGATCTCGACGCCGCCCGCACCACCGACCGCGGGCGCACCACCGCCGAGCGCTACCGCGTGCAGGGCAAGACCGACTACAAGTTCGGCCCGCGGTCCTACCTGTTCGCGGTGGCCGCCTGGGAGGACGACCGCTTCAGCGGCTACGACTACCGCGCCAGCCTCTCCCTCGGCTACGGGCGCAAGCTGGTGGCCGCCGACACCCTGTTGCTCGAGGGCGAGGCCGGTGCCGGCTTCCGGCGCAACCAGCTCCCGGACGGGGCCCGCGAGGACGAGGTCCTGGTCCGCGGCGTGCTGCGGGCCAGGTGGGACGTGAGCGCCACCGCGGTGCTGCGCCAGGAGCTGTCGGTGGACGCCGGGCAGGACATCACCACCACCCGCTCGGTGACCTCGCTTTCGGCCCGCATCAATGCCAGCCTGGCCATGAAGCTCAGCTTCACCGCCCGCCACGACTCCGCGGTGCCGCCGGGCAAGGTGAAGACCGATACCGAGACCGCCGTCACCCTGGTCTACGGCTTCTGAGCCGCCCGCTTCCTGTACACGGCGCCCTTCTTGGGTTAGGTTTAACCGGTTCCGGCCCGCGCCGCCCGCGCGGACACAATCCCGACAACACCGGCCGGAAGCGACACGAGGGGGCACGCCATGCGCACCATCATGGTCCTCAACAGCAAGGGGGGATGCGGCAAGAGCACCATCGCCACCAACCTGGCCAGTTACTACGCCTGGGAGGAGGAGAAACCGGTGGCCCTGGTGGACTTCGATCCCCAGGCCTCGAGCCTGGAATGGCTGGCGGTGCGGGGCGAGGAGTGGCCCCCCATCGCCGGCATCGCCGGCGGTCCCGGGCGGCTGCCGGTGCCGCGCGGCACCGAGGTGGTGATCATGGACGCGCCGGCGCGGGTGGCCGGGGCCGAGCTCACCGCGCTGGTGCGCCGGGCCCAGACGCTGGTCATCCCGGTGCTGCCCTCGCCCCTGGACATGCGCGCGGCGGCCCACTTCATCCGCGACCTGCTCACCGTGGGCCGGGTCTCGCGCAGGCAGACCCGCATCGCGGTGGTGGCCAACCGCGTGCGCGAGAACACCCGCAGCTTCCACAACCTGGAGATGTTCCTCCAGGGCCTGTCCATCCCCTTCCTCACCCACCTGCGCGACACCCAGAACTACATCCGCGCCGCCGAGCGCGGCATCGGCATCTTCGAGATGGCGCCGTCCCAGGTGTGGCAGGACGTGGAGCAATGGCAGCCGCTGGTGCGCTGGCTGCGCAGCAAGCGATCCCTGCCCGCGGCCTGACCCCGGCGGCCGTGGCGCGTTACCAGGTCTTCGCCGATGCCGAACAGGTGGCCCGGGCCGCCGCCGAGTTCATGGTGGCCCGCGCGCGCCAGGCCCTCAACCGCCACGGCGAGTTCAACCTGGCCCTGGCCGGCGGCCGCACGCCGCGCCGCCTCTACGAGCTGCTGGCCAGTCCCGGCTACCGCGGCCGCATCGACTGGTCGCGGGTGTGGGTCTACTTCACCGACGAGCGCGCGGTGCCGCCGGACCACCCCGACTCCAACTACGGCATGATCGAGGCCGCGCTGCTGGACCACGTGCCGGTGCCGCCGGAGCAGGTGGCCCGCATGGAGGGGGAGGCCGAGGACCTCGCCGCCGCCGCCGACCGCTACGCCCGGTGCCTGGAGCGCCTGCCCCGCTCCATCGGCGACGTGCCCGAGCTGGACCTCGTGCTCCTGGGCCTGGGCACCGACGGCCACACCGCGTCCCTGTTTCCGGGCTCACCGGTGCTGGACGAGCGCGAGCGCCGGGTGGCGGCGGTGGACGGGCCCGCCGGCCGGCGCCTCACCCTGACGCCGGTGGTGCTCAACCATGCCCGCGAGCTCATGTTCCTGGTCACCGGCGGGGCCAAGGCCGACATCGTGCGCGCGGTGCTGGGGCCGGGGCCGGCCAGCCGCAAGGCCGCCTACCCCGTGTGCCGGCTGGAACCCCGCGGCGTGGTGCACTGGTACCTGGACGCCGAGGCCGCGCGCGGCCTCAAGGGGGGCTGAGGGGTGCGGGTGCTGGCGGGCGACGTGGGCGGCACCCGGACCCGCCTCCTGCTGGCCGAGGTGGAAGGCCCCGGCCGCCACCAGGTCCTGCTCCAGGAAACCTTCGACAGCGGCGCCTTCGCTTCCGCCGACCGGGTGCTGGCGGCCTTCCTGGACCGGGCCCCGGCGCCGCCGGAGGCCGCGTGCCTGGCGGTGGCCGGACCGGTGCGCGGCAACCGCGCGCGGCTGACCAACCTGCCGTGGGTGGTGGACGGGGACGCCCTGGCCGCGGCCCTGGGCATCGGCCGCGTCACCGTGATCAACGACCTGGCCGGCATCGCCCGGGGTCTCGACTGGCTGCCCGCCGAAGGGGTGGCCACCCTGCAGGCGGGGGCGCCGGAACCGGGGGGCGTGCGGGCCGTGATCGCGCCCGGCACCGGGCTGGGCGCCGCGCTGCTGGTGCCCTGCGATGCCGGGCCGCGGGTGGTGGCCACCGAGTACGGCCACACCGACTTCGCCCCGGCCGACGACCTGGAGGCGGACCTGGCCGCCTGGTGGCGGCGGCGCGCGGGGCGCGCCACCGTGGAGCACGTGGTCTCGGGCCCCGGCCTGGCCCGGCTGGTGGCCTTCCTGCGCGAGAGCGGCCGCGGCACCCCGGGCCCGGAGCTGGAGCGCGCCATGGCCGAGGGCGATCCCCCGGCGGCGGTGAGCCGCGCGGCCCTGGCCCACGCCGACCCCGTCGCGGTGCAGGCGCTGGACCTGTGGGTGGCCTGCCTGGCGGCGGCGGCCGGCAACCTGGCCCTGACCTGCCTGCCGGCGGGCGGGCTCTACATCGCCGGCGGGGTGGCGCCCCACGTCCGCCGCCGGCTGGAGGCGCCGGACTTCCTCCAGCGCTTCCGCGCCAGGCCCCCCATGACCCGGGTGCTGGAGGGCATCCCGGTGCGGCTGGTGCTGGACACCCGCGCCGGCACCCTCGGCGCCCTGGCCTGCGCGGTGGAGGGCACGACAGCACCGTGATCGGCAACAGTATTGTTCAACGCAGAGACGCAAAGGCGCAAAGGACGCAAAGACGGAATGTGTCTTTGCGTCAGGGTGCCGTGCACGGCGGAGCGCCGAGCCCCAATGATGCGAAGCCGGGGCTTCGTGATCCGGGGTTTTGCGATTCGTAAGGTTCGCGGCCGGGGGCCGCTCCTGCACCATGTGGTTCAACCCGTAGGAGATAACATACAAGCGCCGCCCCGGCGCGAAGAAGAATTTTCCCTTGGCGCCCTCTGCATCTCTGCGTTGAAGGGGGCCTGGCTGTGGAGCCCGTCCGGTGCGTTCGCCCGCGAACGCACCCCGGCGCCGTTCAGTCGTCGCCCTGCAGCAGGTTGCGCCATTCCTGGTCCTCGCGGTCGAACAGGCGGTGGTCCTCCACCGGGCCCCAGCTCCCGGCCGGGTAGGTGTGGATGAAGTCGCGCTCGGTGCTCCACACCTTGAGGATGGGGTCCACCACCTCCCACGCCCAGCGCACCTCGTCGTAGCGCAGGAACAGGGTGCAGTCGTTCTCGATCACGTCCAGCAGGAGGTCCTCGTAGGCCTCCAGCTTGTTGGTGATGGTGCCGCAGTAGGCGGCGTCGAGCCGGGTGGTCTGGGTGCGCAGCTCCAGGCCCGGTTCCTTGGTCTGGATCTCCATGCGCACGCATTCCTGCGGCTGGATGCCCATGAGGATCCAGTTGGGCCGCAGCTTCTCGATGTGGGTCTTGCGGAACAACTGCTGCGGCGGGTGCTTGAAGCGGATGGCGATGAGCGAGCTGTCCCGGGCCAGGCGCTTGCCGGTGCGCAGGTAGAAGGGCACGTTGCGCCAGCGCCAGTTGTCGATGTAGAGCTTGAGCGAGGCATAGGTCTCGGTGGTGCTGTGGGCGGGGATGTCCGGTTCCTCCAGGTAGCCGGGCACCGCCTCGCCGTTCACTTCACCGGCCGCGTACTGGGCGCGGAAGGCATGGGCATGGACCGCGCCGCGCGGAATGGGGCGGATGGAGCGCAGCACCTTGACCTTCTCGTCGCGCAGGGCGTCGGCATCCAGGCTGGCCGGCGGCTCCATGGCCACCAGGGTGAGCATCTGCAGCAGGTGGCTCTGGAGCATGTCGCGCATGGCGCCCACCCCGTCGTAGTAGCCGGCGCGCCCGGCGATGCCCTGGGTCTCGGCGTGGGTGATCTGCACGTGGTCGATGTAGTTGCGGTTCCACAGCGGCTCCAGCATGAGGTTGGCGA
Organism: Chromatiales bacterium; assembly: GCA_026990045.1. Classification (GTDB taxonomy): domain Bacteria; phylum Pseudomonadota; class Gammaproteobacteria; order CAMYNG01; family CAMYNG01; genus JALUTW01. The sequence continues at coordinate 6,133 of JALSIK010000421.1, forward strand.
AGCGGAACACCAGCACGTTCTGCACCATGGACTTGCCGAGGTAGTGGTCGATGCGGAAGATCTGCCGCTCGGCGAAGTGGCGGTGCAGCTTCTCCTCCAGGATCTCGGCGCTCTCCAGGTCGTAACCGAAGGGTTTCTCGATCACCACCCGGCGCCAGCCGCCGGCCTCGTCGTTGAGTCCCGCCCGGGCCAGTTGCGTGGCCACCTCGGCGTAGGCCGACGGCTGCAGGGCCATGTAGAAGACCATGTTGCGCGGGCAGCCGGGATCGTCGAGCACGGCCGCGCGCAGGCGGGTGTAGGTGTCCCCCTCGCGGATGTCGCCGGAGAGAAAGCGCAGGCGCGCGGCGAAGCGGTCCCAGGTGGCCGCCTCGGGCTCGCCGCCGAGGAAGTCGCAGCACAGCCCGCGCACGTACTCGCGCCAGGCGTCGTGGTCCCACTGGCGCCGGCCCACGCCCAGGACGCACAGGGCCTCGGGCAGGCGCCCGGCGGCGTCGAGCTGGAACAGGGCCGGCAGCAGCTTGGTCCGGGCCAGGTTGCCGGTGGCGCCGAAGATGGTGAAGACGCAGGGCTCAGCCATCGCCGTCCTCCGGCTTCACCACGGCGTGGCCGCCGAAGGCCCGGCGCATCATGGCCAGCAGGCGGTGGCCGTAGCCCTCGCGGTCCTGGCTGGCGAAGCGCATGTGCAGGGCCAGGGCCAGCACCGGGGCCGGGGTGCCCTGGGCCACGGCCTCGTCCGCGGTCCAGCGGCCCTCGCCCGAGTCGGGCACCACCGGCGCCACGCCGGCCAGCTCCTGGTCGCGGGCCAGGAACTCGGCGGTGAGGTCCAGAAGCCAGCTGCGCACCACCGAGCCGTGGCGCCACAGCTCGGCGATCTGCGCCAGGTCCAGGTGGAACTCCCGCTTGCCGTGGAGCAGGGCGAAGCCCTCGGCCATGGCCTGCATCATGCCGTACTCGATGCCGTTGTGGATCATCTTGGTGAAATGGCCGGCCCCCGGCGGGCCCACGTGGGCCCAGCCGCGGTCGGGGGCCGGCGCCAGCACCCTGAGCACGGGCTCCACCAGGGCCACCGCCTCGGGCGTGCCGCCCACCATCATGCAGTAGCCGTTGTCCAGGCCCCACACGCCGCCCGAGGTGCCCGCATCCACGAAGTGGATGCCGCGCCCGGCGAGCCATTGCGCCCGCCGCAGGCTGTCGTGGTAGTTGGCGTTGCCGCCGTCCACGAGTACGTCGCCCGCGTCCAGGCGGGCGGCGGTCTCGCGGAGCATGGTCTCGGTGACCTCGCCCGCGGGCAGCATGAGCCAGACCACCCGCGGCGGGGCGAGGCGGGCCACGGCGTCGGCGGGGTCCGCCGCCGGTTCCAGCCCCTCCTCGGCGGCCAGGGTGTCGAGGATCCCGCGCGAGCGGTTCCAGCCCACCACGCCGATGCCGCCGCGCAGCAGGCGGCGGGCCATGTTGGACCCCATGCGGCCCAGGCCGAACAGTGCCAGTTTCACCGCGGCGCCTCCTTTCCCTCGGGTGCGAAAACCGGTTGCGGATGGAACGGGATCAACTCTAGCACGGAAGCCGGGCGCGGGCGCGGCGATAAAGCTGGGCAGGCGCGGCCGGGT
>JALSIK010000422.1 GCA_026990045.1 Chromatiales bacterium
CCGGGTTCGGCGCGTTGAAAAAGGCCAGGACGGCCTTTTTCAACATCCTGTTAGAGCCCGGCAACCGGGAAGCCCGCTGGCCCGCAGCCCGCGGCGGTCCTCCCTGTTCACCGGGGCTCGCGCAGTCCTCCAGCGCCCCAGCCCCGGAACCTTCCATTGCCAGCCCCCGGCCGCCTCCCCCGGGAACTTCCGGCACGCCCCGCGGTCACAATGAACGTTGCAACACGCTTGGAGCGCTTCATTGCCGCTTACTCCTTGGCGGAAAGGCTTGCCCGGTCCCCCAAGCCGGGCAATTGATGGCCCCGGACGTCTCTCAATCCCCCACGTCTGTTCCGGGGCTTTTTTTTGCCTGCCCGTTTATTCCCGTACCCGCGACGCGGGTTCGGCCGCCTTCATCCAGCGCCAGCCAGGCGGCGATGCGCGCCCGGGCCTCGTCCACGCCCTGCCGCCGCGGGGCGGAGAAGGCCTGCACGGTGACGCCTGGCTGCCCGGCCAGGGCCCGGCGCACCTGGTGCAGGGCAGATTTTGCGGCTCCCCGCTTGAGCTTGTCGGCCTTGGTGAGCAGCACGTGCACCGGCAGGCCGCGGGCGGCACAGAAGTCCAGGAGCTGGCGGTCGAAGGCGGTGAGGGGATGGCGGATGTCCATGAGCAGGATCAAGCCCTTGAGCGACCGGCGCCGGCGAAAATAGCTCTCCAGCGCCCGGCCCCACTGCCGGCGCACCGCCTCGGGCACCCGCGCGTAGCCGTAGCCGGGGAGGTCCACCAGCCGGCGGTCGCCGCCCAGGTCGAAGTAGACCAGGTGCCGGGTGCGGCCGGGGGTCTTGGAGGTGCGGGCCAGGGCGCGGCGGCCGGTGAGGGCGTTGAGGGCGCTGGACTTGCCGGCGTTGGAACGGCCGGCGAAGGCCACCTCGGCGCCGGTGTCCGGCGGCGCCTGGCGCGGGTCCGGCACGCTGGTGAGAAAGGCGGCCCGGGCGAAGGCCGCCGCCGGCGGGATGTCCTGCTTTTCCATGTGATTCAGTGGGTTGCTGTTGCTGCCTGGGCCCGGGCACGGCAGTTCGAGCTTGACCGGCCCCCGGCCGCTTGGTATACAGGGCACCCCCGGATTCTTGGTGTCCCCGGGAGTGGACCGGCGAGGGCGATGTTAGCACGCCCGCGTCCCGGCCCGGCGGGGGCGGAGTGAAGATTTTAACTGTATTTTCAAAGGAGTATCCCATGCGCAAGCTCATGTTCACCGCGGCCGCCGTGGCGGCCCTGGGGTTGTCGGCTGCCGCCATGGCCGACGGCCAGGCGACGTACACCAAGGCCTGCAACGCGTGTCACGGCGCCGGCGTGGCCGGCGCGCCCAAGCTGGGCGACAAGGCGGCGTGGAAGGATCGCATCGCCCAGGGCAAGGAAACCCTGTACAAGCACGCCATCCAGGGCTTCAAGGGCAAGACGGGCTTCATGCCGGCCAAGGGCGGCTGGGCCAACCTCAGCGACGACGAGGTGAAGGCCGCGGTCGACTACATGGTCGCCCAGTCCAAGTAAATCTGCCGCTGCAGCCGTTGCGGGGCGCGGCGGACCGCCGCGCCCCCCTTTCCTTCGTCGGGGCCCCGCGGGCCCCGCACGCTTTCCGTGTTTTCTATGCTGGGGTGTCGTTATGAATTGGACAGCACGTTTTCTCGTCATGGCCGCTCTGGTGACCGGCGCGGGCGCGGTGGCGGCGGCCGGTGACGCGACCGCGGGCAAGGCCCGCGCGGCCGCCTGCGCCGGCTGCCACGGTCCCGACGGCAACAGCGCCGCGCCCAACTTTCCCAAGCTGGCCGGCCAGCACGCCGGCTACCTGGTGAAGCAGCTCCGGGACTTCAAGGCGGGCCAGACCCGCAAGGACCCCGTGATGCAGGGCCAGGCCGCCGGCCTCAGCGAGCAGGACATGGCCGACATCGCGGCTTTCTATGCCGGCCAGAAGACCTCCCCCGGCGCCGCGGCCGAGGACAAGGTGGCACTGGGCGAGAAGATCTACCGCGGCGGCAACAAGACCTCGGGCGTGGCCGCCTGTTCGGCCTGCCATGGCCCCCGCGGGATGGGCAACCCGCTGGCCAATTTCCCCAGGCTGGCCGGCCAGCATGCCCAGTACGTGGCCAAGGCCCTGCGCGACTTCAAGAGCGGGGCCCGCAGCAACGACGCCGGGCGCATGATGCGCGACGTGGCGGCGAAGATGACCGACGCCGAGATCGAGGCGGTGGCTTCCTACGTGGCCGGTCTCCACTGAACCAAAGATCCCGGACGGACCGGCGCCGGCCAAGGGGCCCGTCAGCGGCCTTTCTCGGTGAGCAGGAGGGGTGAGACCAGGCGCTCCACCGGCGCCAGGTCGTCGTCGAGGACCGTGGCCGGCGCCGCGCGCGGCAGGTCCACCGCCTGCCAGCCCCGGGCTTCCAGGCCCGGGGGAATCTCCGGGACGGGCCCGGCGGCCGCCGCCAGCACGAAGGTCACGCGCGCCGGCACCGGCGGCGTGTCCTGGGCCCACGCCGCCACGTGGGGGAATTCCGCCGCCAGGGTGACCGCCACGCTCGCCGCCAGCCGCGGGCGGGGCCAGAGGTCCACCACGTTGAGCAGGTACAGCCCGCCCGGGGCCAGCCGCCGGCGCACGCTGCGGGCAAACTCGCGCGTGAGCAGGTGAGGCGGTACCACCACGTCCTGGAAGGCATCCCCCACCACGATATCCAGTGAGCCGGGCGGACGGCCTTCCAGCACCGGGCGTGCATCCCCGTGGACGATCTCCATGCCTGCGGGATCCAGGAACAGCTGCTCCTGTGCCACCCGGGTCACCAGCGGATCCAGTTCCGCCACCGTGAGCCGGGCGCCCGGCCAGCGCGCTGCGAAGGCCCGCGGCAGGGTGTAGGCGCCTCCACCGATGAAAAACACCCGCGGCCGGGACGGCCTGTCCGCGGCCTCGAGGTGGCGGACGGCCAGCGCGAACATCAGCTCCATGTAGGGGGACAGCAGCCAGTCCGGCCGCTGGCGGTGGTTGATGCCGTGGAGCAGGTGATCGAGCACCATGGCCCGGGCCTCGCCGTAGCCTGCCTCGCGGGAGACATCCACCACCCGGATGCAGAAATGGGCGCTCTCCCGGTCACAGGGACTGGCGAAGCCGCCCCGGGCCCAGGTGAGGCCCCCGATGCCGGCGGCGGCCGCCAGCACCACGCCGGCCCAGGCCCGGCTCAGGCGCAGGTAGGGCAGGCCCAGGACCAGCAGCAGCAGGCCGGTCCCGGTGAGCACCGCGCGACTGCCGAAGGACTGGACCAGCCAGAAGCCGCTGGCGAAGGTGCCGGCGATGCTGCCTACCGCGGCCAGGGCCTGCATGGTGCCCACCACGTGTCCGGGGTGGGGGCTGTGGCGCAGGGCGAGGGTGGTGAGCAGGGGGGTGATGACGCCCAGGCAGACCGCGGGCAGGAAGAACAGGGCGGCGGCATAGAGGGAAGCGGCGGCCATGAGGCCGAGCCCCCTGCCCATGAGCGCCGGCGCCAGGAGGGTCAGCAGCAACAGGCTGCCGATCACGCCGAGTCCCGCCAGGGCCAGGGTGACACCCGCGGCCCGTTCTCCCGCGCCACGGTCGGCCCAGGCGCCGCCCAGCCAGTTGCCCAGCGAGAGGCCGGCCAGCATCACGCCGATGATGGCGGTCCAGGTGTAGAGGGACATGCCCACGTAGGGGGCCAGCAGCCGGCCGGCCACGATTTCCACCACCAGCAGCGCGGCCGCCGCCGCAAACACGGTGGCACGGTATGCGAACTGGACGAACATGCGGAGTACCGGCGACGCCCGTAAGAGGGTGCTCCCGTGGTGACATGCCCGCGGCCTTGGGCGTCCAGCATACCACGGGCCCCGCGGGCGAAAGACCTCCCCCTTTATCACCACAACGGAATATTCCACATTCCTGACGTGCCCCGTTGTGTGATGGCAATCACATATTGCCCCCCGCCGGATCCTGCGATACTCGGCGGCGGCGATTTCGCACCGGGCCGCCGGGAAATCCCGGGGGAAGGCCACCGGCCAGGTGGCGATGCCGTATCGCCCGCGGTGCGGGCGAGGTATCCCGCGCCGTGATCACCATGGACAACAACCGACACGACACGGCACAGGAGACCAGACATGAAAAGGAGGACCTTCCTGCGCGCCGGCGCGGCCGGCATGGCGGGGGCCATGGGCGGCCTGGGCGGCTGGCTGGCCTGGAGCCCGCGGGCCCATGCGGCCACCGTCAGGCGCACGTTCTACATCACCGAGGGGTACAAGGCGCAGCCCGACGGGGTGGACGTCTACTTCAAGGGCTTCAGCGACAGCGCCGGCACCCTGCGCGTGCCCGGCGCGCCGCTGATCGTCCAGGAGGGCGACACCGTGGAGATCACGGTGGTCAACACCCTGGGCACCACCCACCGCTTCGTCATCGACGGCATGGCCGACAGCGGGCCGGTGGCCGGCGGCGAGACGCGGACGGTGAGCTTCACCGCCGGCGCACCGGGCAGTTACCTCTACTACGACGCGGAGAACGCCCCCTACAACCGCCTGGCGGGCCTGCACGGCGGCTTCGCCGTCATGCCCAGGGGGTCAGCGGACGAACTCTACCCGGGCAGCCCCACCTTCGTCCAGCAGTACATCTGGGTCATGACCGAGGTGGACCCGGCCTGGCACGACCGCATCCGCCGCGGGCGCGTCCCCGATACTCCCTACACGCCCCGCTACTTCACCATCAACGGCCGCTCCATGCGGGTGCCGGGCCATCCCGACTACGGCAACCCCGACATCGACGCGGGCTACGCCCCGGACACCCGCCTGTCCGGTTCCATCGGGGAGCGCGCCCTGGTGCGCATCCTCAACGCCGGCCTGGCCATGCACTCGGTGCACTTCCATGCCAACCACGTGGAATGGCTGGCCCGCAACCGGGAGATCCGGCCCGACGTCTGGCTCAAGGACACCCTGTTCCTGCCCAACGGCATGGGCAGCCTGGACGTGATCTTCCCCTTCGAGCCGCCGCCCGATGCCTGGCCGCCGGTGACCACGGGGTACTACCCCATGCACCTGCACGACGAGATGACCCAGACCGCCGGCGGCGGGCTGTACCAGTTCGGCCTGGCCACCACCATCGCGTTCAAATAGATCAAGGAGGCGAACATGTTCGGCATTCACAACCGTTACCGGAAGGAACACGGCCGCCGTGGGGGTGGCATGGGCGGCGGCATGGGTGGTCGCGGGGGCGGCACGTCCTCCGGCATCACCAGCACCGGCATGGGCGGCGGCGGAATGGGCGGCGGCGGAATGGGCGGCGCCTGCTACGTCTACCCCGATGCACCGCCCACCCCTGGACTGGTCACCCCGGATGTCACCTTTACCCGGGGCGTGTACATGAACGGCTCGGTGACCATGGACGACGGCAACAGCGTGCGGGTCTGGGGATTCACCGACGGTGGCGGCGGCGGGATGATGGGCGGGACGTTTCCGTCGCCCGCCATCCGCGTGACCGAGGGCCAGATCGTCCACACCGTGTTCACCAACATGGGCATGATGTGGCTGCACACCATCCATCACCACGGCATCGAGCCCAGCACGGAGAACGACGGCGTGGGGCACTATTCCTTCGACGTGGACGGCACCTACACCTACCAGTGGAAGGCGGGCCATGCCGGGACCTACTTCTACCATTGCCATACCAACACCGTGCTGCACGCCGAGATGGGGATGTACGGCGCCCTCATCATCGACCCGCCGGAGGGGCCGGGAACGCTCTATGCCGGGGGACCCGCCTATGACATCGAGGCGGTGTGGGCCTGCGACGAGTTCGATTCCAGCTGGCACACCCTGCCCTGGGACGCCGGCACCTGCGGCGCCGACGTGGGGCTCAACGACCTCAACCCGGACTACTTTCTCATCACCGGGGTGGACGGGGCCCGGTCGGCCCTCACCGATCCCCGGGTGGCGGTGGAGATGAACCGGGGCCAGACCCTGCTGGTGCGCTACATCAACGCCGGCTACCTCCCCCAGCGCATCGCCTTCGGCGGGCTCACCGCCGCGGTACACGGCTCCGACGGGCGCCGCTTCCCGCAGCCGGTGCAGGTCACATCATTGGAGACCCACTCGGCCGAGCGCTACGACTGCATCTTCCAGCCCGACCGGGCCGGCACCTACGAGGTCACGGTGGAGTACCTGGACTGGGTGGACGGCAGCGTGCTGGGTACCGCCCGCACCCGTATCGTGGTGAACTGACAGGGCGGGCCGGACAGCGCCGGCGGCGGGCGTCGCCCGCCGCCGGCGCTTCATTCGCGGGGTGTCCTACCAGGGAGCGCGGGCACGCAGGGCGTCGCGCTCATTGCGCAGGTTGTTGATGGTGGCGTGCAGGTTCTCCAGTTCGTGCTCCATGTCGGCGGCCTGGGCCGAGAGGGACTTGATCTCGTCCAGCAGCCTGGCCCGCCGCGCCGGGGTCACGCCGGCGGCCACCAGCTCCGCCTCGTGGGCGGCGATGGCCTTGCGGGTTTCCTCCATCTCGCCGTAGAGGCTGTCACGCCGGTGGATGAGCCGGCTGTACTCCTGGTCGAGCTCGTAGATGCGCCGCCCGTAGCGATAGGCCTCCTCGAACGGACCGGCCAGGGGCGCGGGGCAGACGTTCTTGTAGAGGTTTCCCTCCAGGCCGTACCGGTAGCCACGCGCCGGCTGGCAGAACACCCGCAGCCCGGCATCGCGCCCCGCGGTGTAGGCGGCGAGGTCGGGCTTGACACCGTAAGGGGCGCAGGCCCGCCGGTGATCGCCGATGCGCGCGGCCACATGGCCGTTGATGCCGTCCTCGTAGCCGATGGTGCGCCAGTCGGCGGTGAGGCATTCATCCTTGTCCAGTGTGGCACATGCGGTCATCGAGGCCAGGAGTGCGGCGGCCAGTACGAGATGCAGGGTGTGGAGTCGGGTCATGCTGACGGTTCTCCCGATGTGAGCCCGGATGCGGGAAAGGCTAGCATGGTTCCCCGTTGCCCTGAAGGGCGCGGAGCTGGTTGCAAGTGTGGTCTCCCCGCGGGGGGCGATGACGGTTACGGCCTCAGGGCAGCCTGCGGTCGATGACGATCTCGGCGCTGGCCCCGCCGCGCGGGTCCAGCGGTCCTGCCTCGCCCTGGAGGTCGCCGGGCCGTGGCGTGGCGTCGCCGCTCAGCGACACGCGGGCGATGATCTTGACCTGGTCGAAGCGCGACAGCTTCATCTGCGGCATCATGGCCATGGAATCGTCCAGGGTCACGGTCACGGGCAGCTCCCGGGCCTGCCGGCGCACCACCGCCAGGGGCATGGGCGGGCCGCCGTCGGCGCGGGCGAGGATGAACACGGTGGCCTCGGGGGGCACGGTGGCGGACAGGGCCGGGTCCAGCCGCGCGGTGACCGTCACCGCCGCACCCTGTGCAGCGGGTGTCTGCGCCGGCGGCCGGGCGGCCTCGCCCGTGCCGGGAGCGGCCCCGGCGCCGCGGGCCTGGGCGATGAGGCGCTCCAGCAGCGCCCGGCGGGGCGACCCGGGCGGCAGGCTGTCGCGCACCCGGGCGAAGGCGGCCTCGGCCGCGGCGGCCTCCCCCCGTTCCAGCGCGACCAGGCCCTGCCACATGCGTGCCGCCCTGTGGTCCGG
>JALSIK010000423.1 GCA_026990045.1 Chromatiales bacterium
GGGCGGCGGGCCCCCGGGTGCTGGTGGTGGCCAACCACACCTCGTACCTGGACGCGGTGCTGCTGGCGGCCTTCCTGCCCGACGACCTCAGCTTCGCCGTCAACACCCGGGTGAGCCGGCGCTGGCTGTTCCGGCCCTTCATCGCCCTGGTGCGCACCTTCGTCATGGACCCCACCAACCCGGTCTCGCTCAAGTCGCTCATCCGCTACCTGCGCGGCGACCGCAAGGTGGTGATCTTTCCCGAGGGCCGCATCACCGTCACCGGCTCGCTCATGAAGATCTACTACGGCCCGGGCATGGTGGCCGACCGCGCCGGGGCCACGGTGCTGCCGGTGCGCATCGACGGCGCCCAGTACACGCCGTTCTCGCGCCTGCGCGGGCGCGTGCGTACCCGCTGGTTCCCGCGCATCACGCTCACCCTGCTGCCGCCGCGGCGCATCGCCCCGCCCCCGGCGCTGCGGGGCCGGGCCCGGCGCAACCACGCCGGCCGCCGCCTGCAGGACATCATGACCGAGATGATGTTCGCCAGCAGCGACACCCGGCGCACCCTGTTCCGGGCGCTGCTGGACGCGCGCGCCGTGCACGGGTCGCGCCACGTGGTGATGGAGGACATCCAGCGCCAGCCGCTGGACTACCGGCGCTTCATCCTGCGCACCCTGATCCTGGCCGATCTCATGCGTCCGGCCACCCGGCGCGGGGAGGTCGCCGGCCTCATGCTGCCCAACACCAACGCCGCAGCCCTGGCCTTCTTCGCCCTCCATGCGGCCGGCCGGGTGCCGGCCATGCTCAACTTCACCGCCGGGCCCGCCGCCCTGCGGAGTGCCTGCCGCACCGCCGGCCTGAAGGTGGTGTACACCTCGCGCGAGTTCGTCCGCCGCGCGCGCCTGGAGCGGGAGCTGGCGGCACTGGAGGAGGTGGTGCAGGTCGTTTTTCTCGAAGACTTGGCCGCGCGCGCCGGGCTGGCGGTGCGCCTGCGGGGCCTGCTGCGGTCGCTGGCCCCGCGGCTGGCGGCGCGCCGCTGGGCGGGCCCCGCCGATCCCGGGGCCCCCGCGGTGGTGCTGTTCACCTCGGGTTCGGAAGGGGCACCCAAGGGGGTGGTGCTGTCCCATGCCAACCTGCTGGCCAACTGCGCCCAGGTGGCCGCGCGCATGGACTACCAGCCCCAGGACCGGGTGCTCAACGCCCTGCCCATGTTCCACGCCTTCGGCCTCACCGCCGGCACCCTGCTGCCCCTGTTCTCGGGCATGCGGATCTTCTTCTATCCCTCGCCGCTGCACTACCGCATCGTGCCGGAGATGGCCTACGACACCGGCGCCACCATCCTGTTCGGCACCGACACCTTCCTGCGCGGTTACGCGCGCTGCGCCCATCCCTATGACTTCTACTCGGTGCGCTACGTCTTCGCCGGGGCCGAGAAGCTGCAGGAGGCCACCCGGCGCCTGTGGAGCGACAAGTTCGGCGTGCGCATCCTGGAGGGCTACGGCGCCACCGAGGCCGCGCCGGTGATCGCCTCCAACTCGCCCATGGACCACCGCCCCGGCAGCGTGGGCCGGCTGCTGCCCGGGATCCAGTGGCACCTGGAGCCGGTGCCCGGGGTGGCGCGGGGCGGGCGGCTGGAGATCCGCGGGCCCAACGTCATGCTGGGTTACCTGCGCCCGGAGCGGCCCGGTGTCATCGAGGCGCCGGCGACGGCGCGGGGCCCGGGCTGGTACGATACCGGCGACATCGCCTACCTGGATGAGGACGGGTTCCTCCACCTGGAGGGCCGCGCGCGGCGCTTCGCCAAGGTGGGCGGCGAGATGGTGTCGCTGGCCGCGGCCGAGGCCCTGGCCGCGGAGTGCTGGCCCGAGGCCCGCCACGCGGTGGTGGCCGAGGCCGATCCCCGCCGGGGCGAGGTCCTGGTGCTGGTGACGGAGGCGGCCGGGGCCAGCCGCCGCGCCCTGGCCGGGTTCGCCCGCGCCCGCGGGGCCAGCGAGCTGCTGCTGCCGCGGCGCGTGGTGCCGGTGCGCCGGCTGCCGCTGCTGGGCAGCGGCAAGGTGGATTACGCCGAGGTGGCCCGGCTGGCCGCCGCCGGCACGCAGACAAGGAAGCGGGCATGAAGCAGTTGCTGGCGGACCGGCGGATCCTGGGCTGGGCCTTGTACGACTGGGCCAACTCGGCCTACGCCACCATCGTCCTGGCGGTGTTCTTTCCCCTCCTGTTCGCCGCCCACTGGTATCCGGGCGAGAACACCACCACCCCCCTGGGTTACGCCAACGCCGCCGCCAGCCTGCTCATCGTGCTGGCGGCCCCGGTGCTGGGGGCCATCGCCGACCAGGGCGGCTGGCGCAAGCGTTTCCTGATCGTTTTCGCCGGCCTGGGCATCGCCTTCACCGCGGCCCTGTTCTTCGTCGCCCAGGGCCACTGGCTGCTGGCGCTGGCGGTCTACGTCCTGGCCGGCGTGGGCTTCGCCGGGGCCAACGTGTTCTACGACGCCCTCATCGTCGAGGTGGCCCCGCGCGAACGCATGGACGTGGTCTCGGCCCTGGGCTATGCCCTGGGCTACCTGGGCGGCGGCCTGGTGCTGGTCCTGGCCCTGGCGCTGGCCCTGCGCCCGCAGTGGCTGGGCCTGGATGCCGCCACCGGCCGGCAGGCCGTGTTTCTGCTCACGGCGGCCTGGTGGGCGCTGTTCATGCTGCCCCTGGTGGTGTGGGTGAAGGTGCGCGCCCCGGCGCGGCGGCTGCAGCCGGTGGCCGCGGCCGGGGCCGGGCTGCGCCAGCTCGCCGCCACCTTCCGCGAGGTGCGCCGGCTGCGGGTGGTGGCGCTGTTCCTGCTCGCCTACTGGTTCTACATCGACGGCGTGGACACCATGGTGCGCATGGCCGCCGACTACGGCCGGCGCCTGGGCTTCGACCAGATCCATCTCATCCTGGCCCTGCTGGTGACCCAGTTCGTGGGCTTTCCCGCCGCCGTCGCCTACGGCCACCTGGGCGAGCGCCTGGGGGCGCGGCGCGGCATCTTCATCGCCATCGGCGTCTACGTGGCGGTGACGGTGTGGGGTGTCTTCATCGACCGGGTGTGGGAGTTCTACGTGCTCGCGGTGGCGGTGGGCCTGGTGCAGGGCGGCATCCAGTCGCTGTCGCGTTCCCTCTACACCCGCCTCATCCCGCGCGACAAGAGCGCCGAGTTCTTCGGCTTCTACAACGTGCTGGGCAAGCTGGCGGCGGTGCTGGGCCCGGCGCTCATGGCGGTGGTGAGCCAGCTCACCGGCAGTCCGCGACTGTCGCTGCTGTCCATCATCCTGCTGTTCGCCGCCGGCGGCCTGCTGCTGGCCTTCGTCGACGAGGCCGAGGGGGCGCGCGCCGCGCGCGCGCTGGAAAGCGGGGTGGGGCGGTGAACCGGCGCCGGGCCCTGGCCTGGCTGGCGGGCAGCGGCGCGGCGGCGGCCGGCGGCCTGGCCTGGCGCCTGTGGCCCGAGGAGGGCATCGTCAACGACTGCCCGCCCGGCGGCACGCCGCCGGCGCTGCTGGACCATCCCGCGGTCCGCGCGGCATGGCGGGACCTGGACCCGGCGCAGGTGTGGGACGTGCACGTGCACGTGGTGGGGGCGGGCGACGGCGGCACCGGCATCCACGTGGACCCGCGCATGCGCTCGCCCTGGCATCCCACCCATTACCTCCGGTACCGGTTCTATCTCAACGCGGCCTGCGCCGAAGACGCCGCCGCGGTGGACGCGGCGGCCAAGGCCAGTCTGTTCCGGCGCCTGGCGGAGTTCCCGCCCGGGGCGAGGTTCCTGCTCCTGGCCTTCGACTACTTCCACGACGAGGCGGGTCGCCCGCGGCCGCGGCGGTCGCCGTTTGCGGTGCCCAACGATTACGTGGCCCGGCTGGCGGCGGCCTCGGGCGGGCGCTGCGGCTGGATCGCCTCGGTGCATCCGTACCGGGCCGACGCGCTGGCGGCGCTGGAGCGGGTGGCGGCAGGCGGGGCGCTGGGGGTGAAGTGGCTGCCCCAGGTGATGGGCATCGATCCCGCCTCGCCCCGCTGCGACCAGTTCTACGAGGCGCTGGTGCGCCTGGGGCTGCCCCTGCTGTCCCATGCCGGCCACGAGTACGCGGTGGCGGACGTGGCGGCCCAGGAGCTGGGCAACCCGCTGCGCCTGCGCCGGGCCCTGGAGCACGGGGTCACGGTCATCGTCGCCCATTGCGCCGCCGGCGGCGCCGGGACCGACCTGGACCGGCCGCGCAGCGGCCGCCGCATCGACAACTTCGATCTGTTCCTGCGCCTGCTCGAGGCCCCGCAGTGGGAGGGACGCGTGTTCGGCGACCTCTCGGCCATCACCCAGGTCAACCGCCTGGGCCGGCCCATGCGGACCCTGCTCGCGCGCAGTGAGCTCCATGCGCGCCTGCTCAACGGTTCCGATTACCCGCTGCCCGGCGTGCTGCCGTTGTTTCCGGCCCGGCTTATCGCCGCCAGCGGCTTTCTCGACGAGACCCTGGTCCCGGTGCTGGCCCGGCTGCACCGGTACAATCCGCTGCTGTACGACTTCGTGCTCAAGCGCCACCTGCGCTGGCAGGGGCAGCGGTTCTCTCCGCGGGTGTTCGAGACCCGGCGCGTGTTCCGGCGGGCGGTGCGGGCGGGAGAAAACAGAGAACAAAGAAAGAAGTAAAGGAGAACAAGCATGATCTGGATCCTGGCCGTGGTGGGGGCGCTGGTGATCGGCGGCCTGCTGAGCCTGGTGGTGGACGAGGAGCTGTTCCTGCTGGGGGCCGTGCCCGGGTTCGCCGTGGGCCTGCTGGTGGGCCTGACCATCCGGGTGAGCCAGCTGGGCTGGGCGCTGCGCCGGATGGACCAGCGCCTGCAGCGGCTGGAGTCCACGGCGGGCGCCGCCGCGACCGCCCCGGCCCCGGCCGCGGCAGGGGACGCGGACCGGGAACGGGAAAGCGGGGACCGCGCGCCGGCGGCGGAAGCGCCCGGTTCCCCGCCGGCGGAGGAGGCCCCGGGCGGCGGGACGCCGGAGCCGCCCGTCTCTCCGCCGCCTCCCGAGCCGGCCTCCGTGCCCCCGGCCATCGCGCTGCCGCCGTCGGCCCCGCCGCCCCCCCGCGTGTTCCCGGACACGCCGCCGGCGCCCCGTCCGCCGGGGGCCGTGGACAGGGCGTTGCGGCAGGTGGCGGCCTTTTTCACCGGCGACAACGCGGTGGTGCGCGCGGGACTGCTGGTGCTGTTCCTGGGCGTGGCCTTCCTCTACAGCTACGGCGTGGAGCGGGACTGGATCGGGGTGGAATGGAACTACATTTCCGTTTCCGCCCTGGCTTTCGCCGCCCTGGCCTGGGCCTGGCGCCAGCGGACCACGCTGCGTGACTTTTCAATCCTGCTGCAAGGAGGTGCCGTCGGATTGCTCTACATCACGGTGTACTCCGCGTTCAAGCTCCACGGCCTCATTCCGCAGGCGGGTGCCTTCGCCCTGTTGGCGGTGCTGGTGGCCCTGGCCGCGGCCCTGGCCCTGCTGCAGAACGCCCGGGGGCTGGCCACGGCGGGAGCGGTGGGAGGGTTCCTGGCGCCGGTGCTGGTGTCCACCGGTCTCGGCCAGCACGTGGTGCTGTTTTCCTTCTATGCCCTGATCAATGCCGGCATCATGGCCATCGCCTGGTTCCGGGCCTGGCGCGAGCTGACCCTGGTGGGGTTCGCGTTCACCCTGGGGGTGGGGAGCGTCTGGGCGGGCACCGCCTACCGGCCGGAGTTCTTCGCCACCACCGAGCCGTTCCTGGTGCTGTTCTTCCTCATGTTCAGCCTCATGGGCGTGCTCTCCGCCCTGCGCCGGCCGCCGCGCCTGCGCGGCTACATCGACGCCACCCTGGTGTTCGGCACGCCGCTGGCCGCCTTCTCCCTGCAGTGGGCGCTGGTGCGCCGCTGGGAGATGGCGGCGGCCTACAGCGCCCTGGCGGTGGCGGGTTACTACGTGGCGCTGGCCCGCTGGGCCTGGGGCCGGGCCTCGCGCCAGGCGGCCCTGCGCCCGCTGGCCGAGGCCTTTCTCGCCCTGGCGGTGGCCTTCGTCATCCTGGCCGTGCCCCTGGCCCTGGAGGGCCTGTGGATCTCGGTGGCGTGGGTGCTGCAGGGGGCGGCCCTGGTGTGGGTGGGCGTGCGCCAGGAACGACGCCTGGCCGCCGCCGCCGGCGTGGTGCTGCAGGTGGCGGCCGGGGCCTGGTACCTGGCCCGTCTCACCGTGGTGCCGCTGGTGACGGCCGACGACCCGGCGGCCGTGTGGCAGCTCCTGGGCGAGATCCGGGCGCTGCTCCCGCCCGTGATCAACTTTTACTGGATGTCGGGGGCCCTCGTCGCCGGGGCCGGGCTGGTCTCGGGCTGGCTGCTGTCGCGGCGCCAGGCCCGCTGGGAATGGGCGTTGCCCGTCCAGTGGGCGCTGGCCCTGTGGGGACTGGCCTGGTGGCTGGGGACCCAGGCGTGGGAAGTGCACGACCAGGTGGAGGCCCCCTACCGCCCGGCGGTGCTGCTGGGGATCACCGCCGCCAGCCTGGCCCTGTTCCGGTGGCTGGGGCGGCGCGCGCCGTGGCGGCCGCTGGAACTGTCCTTCCTCCTCCTGCTGCCCGCCATGGGCCTGGCCGTGGTCACCCTGGCGGCGGCGGGCCTGGAGCATCCGTTTTCCCGCCTGGGCTGGGCGGCGTGGCCGGCGGCCGTGGTCCTGTGGTATCACGGCCTGCGCGCGGGGGAGGGCCGCTGGCCGGCATCGCCGTGGTGGCACCCGCCGGCCCTGTGGCTGGTGGGGTTCGTGGCCGCGTGGGAGCTGGCCTGGCAGGTGAACCACGGGATGGGCGGCGCGGGCCTGTGGGGCCGGCTGGTGTGGGCGGTGCTGCCCGCCGCGGTGGTGTGGGAGCTGGGGGTGGCGCGCCGCTGGCAGGGCTGGCCGGCGGGGACGTATCCCGGTGCCTACCGGCGCGGCGGCCTGGCGCCGGTGGCGGCGTGGCTGTGGCTGTGGGTGCTGTACACCGGGCTGGGCTGGGAAGGGGATGCGGCGCCGCTGCCCTACCTGCCGCTGCTCAATCCGCTGGAGCTGGTGCAGCTGGGCGTGCTGGCGGTGCTTGCCGCCTGGCTGCTGCGCCAGCGGCAGTGGGTGACGCGGGCGGTGCCGGCGCGGGTCGTGGCGGCGGCCTGGGGCGCCAGCCTGTTCCTGTGGTTCAATGGCGCCCTGGCCCGCGCGGCCCATCACCTCATGGAGGTGCCCTTCCGCCTGGATGCCCTGCTGGCCTCGTTCCGGTTCCAGGCCCTGGTCTCCGTGTTCTGGGGTCTCACCGCCCTGGCGCTCATGGTGGCTGGGTCGCGCCGGGACAGCCGGGCGTTGTGGACGGTGGGCCTGGGCCTGTACGGGCTCACGGTGGTCAAACTGTTTCTGATGGACCTGGCCGGGCGCGGCACCCTGGAGCGCATCGTCTCCTTCCTGGTGGTGGGGCTGCTGCTGGTGGTGACGGGCTTCTTCGCCCGCCGTCCGGCCGCCGGCGGAGAGGGCACGGCATGACGATGAAGAAGGCCAAGGCAGCGGCGGTGCTGCTGGCGGTGCTGGCCGGCGGCGCCCGGGC
>JALSIK010000424.1 GCA_026990045.1 Chromatiales bacterium
GTGTGGTCGCCCGGCGACCGCGCCGGCGGGAAGGGGCGATGGCTTCGCCATCACACCCTGCGCCATGATGCCGTGGCCCTGCCGCTGCAGCCTGCACGATGGCGTCCTCCCCTGTCTCCTGTCCTCCGTTCTCCGTACCGGTTCAGCGCAGCAGGAAATAGACCAGCACCAGGTTCAACGCCACCAGGGCCAGGGTCAGGCCGCGCCAGAAGCTCACCGGGTCGCGCTCCACCAGGGGCACGAACTGCTCGCGGGCGAAGCGCGGGTTGGGATGGCTCAGGTCGTGCACGAACTCCGACAGCGCCTCGTAGCGCCGCGCCGGGTCCAGCCGCACCGCCTTCTCGATGGCCAGGTCCACCCAGCGCGGCACCTCGGGGTTGAAGCGGGTGGCCGGCTGGTAACGCGCCCGCTGCAGGCTGCGCGGGGTCAGCTCCCGGCCGTAGGGCAGGCGGCCGGTGAGCATCTCGTAGGTGATGACGCCGAGCGAGTAGATGTCGGCCCGGTTGCTGGCGGCGCCGCCCATCACGTACTCCGGCGCCGAGTAGCTGAGGGTGCCCAGCGGCCGGCCCTCTTCCAGCGGCGTGGCGATCTCCTCGATGCCGGCGATCTTGGTGGAGCCGAAGTCGATGATCTTCAGCGTGCCGTGCCCGTCCACGATGATGTTCTCGGGCTTGAGGTCCTGGTGGATCATCTCCAGGCGGTGGAAGGCGCGCAGGCCCCGGGCGATCTGCTCCACGAAGTCGCGTACCGTGGCCAGCGGCGGCTGGGGGTGATCGTGCATCCACTGGCGCAGGGTCTGGCCGGGCACGTACTCGGTGACGTAGTAGAGGAACTGCCGGTGGCGGGTGGACTCCAGCACCCGCACCACGTGGGGGCTCTGGATGCGGCGCCCGGCCCATTCCTCGTGCAGGAAGCGGTTGATGTAGTCCGGGTCGTCCTCGTAGTTGACCGAGGGCGCCTTGAGCACCACCTTGCGCCCGCTGTCCTGCTCCTCGGCCAGGTAGACCTCGGTGCGCCGGTTGGAGAACAGCGGCCGCACGATGCGGTAGCCGTCCAGCACCATGCCCGGTTCCAGCGGCGGCGGAAAGGGCAACTCGGTGAGGCGCCGGTAGAACTCCTGCTGGTCGTCGCCGGGGAGGGCATCGATGCACACCACCTGGCAGGTGAGGTTGTCGTCGGAACCGGCGGCCAGGGCCGCTTCCACCACCGCGCGCGCCGCCGCCTCCGGCCGGTCTCCGTATTGCTGCAGCAGCTCGCGCAGGTGCGCGTCCGGAACGAAATCGTGGACCCCGTCGGTGGTGAGCAGGTAGCGGTCGCCCACCTCCATGGGCTCGGCCCGGTGATCGATGTCCAGCAGCAGGTCGATGCCCATGGCCCGGGTCAGGTAGTTCTTGTCCTCGTCCACCTGCATGCGGTGGTCGCGGGTGAGCTGCTCCAGCTCGCCGCCGCGCAGGCGGTAGATGCGGGTGTCGCCCACGTGGAACAGGTAGGCGGTGGTGGACTTGAGCACCAGGGCGCTGAGGGTGGTGACCATGCCGCGGGCCGAACCGTACTCCCGCTGGCCCTGGCCGTGCAGCCAGCGGTTGAGGGCCGAGAGCGTCTTGTGCGCCGAGGTGCGCGTGGTCCAGGACTCGGGCGTGCTGTAGTAATCGGTGAGAAAGCCCTGCACGCAGGTCTCGGCGGCCTCGCGCCCGGCCTCGCTGGCGCTCATGCCGTCGGCCACCACCACCGCCACGCCCTTGGTGGTGAGCAGGGGCTCTGCGGGCACGCGCGCGCCGCAGGCGTCCTCGTTGTGAGGCTTGACCCCGGCGCGGGTGTGCTGGCCGACCCTTACTTCAAGACCCATGGACGGAATTTTCTCCCATGCCTCACCGGCCACGTTAGCGGGAGTGCGCGGGCCGGGCAAGCGGCCGCCCGCGGTTCCGCCGGCGCCGTCAGGTGACGTCGATCATCTGCACCGTGCCGTCGGGCAGCACCTCGGCCATCTGGCCCTGAGGCTCGCGCAGCAGCAGGACCACCGCCAGCAGCACCAGGACTGCGGTCCCCCCGATGACCAGGAAGAAGGCCTGCGGGGCGACGAACGAGAGCACGGTGAGGAACGCCACTGCACCCACGTTGCCGTAGGCCCCGGTCATGCCCGCGATCTGGCCCGTGAGGCGGCGCTTGACCAGGGGCACCATGGCGAACACCGCGCCCTCGCCGGCCTGGACGAAGAACGAGCACATCATGGTGATCATGAGCGCCAGCCACAGCGGCCAGCTCCCGTCGATGTTGCTCATGAGGAAGTAGCCCAGGCACAGCCCGGCCAGCAGCACCACCAGCGTCTTCTTGCGGCCCAGGCGGTCGCTGATGAGGCCGCCGCCGGGCCGGGCCACCAGGTTCATGAAGGCATAGCCCGAGGCCAGGGCGCCGGCCAGCACCTGGGAGATGCCGAAGGTGTCCTTGAAGAACAGGGGCAGCATGGACACCACCGCCAGCTCGGAGCCGAAGGTGACGAGGTAGGCCAGGTTCAGCACGGCCACCTGGCGGAAGGAGTAGCGGTCGATCTCCGGTACCGGGCCCTGGAACACGTGGCGGTTGATCTGGAAGATGCGCACCGACTGGAAGGCGTACAGCCCCAGCAACAGCAGGTAGATCCCGTCGGTCACCACCGCCGGCAACAGGCCCAGCTGCCCCGGTCCCAGCTTCCAGGCCAGCAGGCCGAGGGCGCCGTACAGGGGCAGGTTCATGACCAGGTAGAGGAAGAAATCGCCCCGGCTGGTCACCTCCATGGCGCCGTTGCGGCGGGGCTTGAAGTAGGTGGAGCCCTTGGGGGTGTCGGTCACCGAGAAGAAGTACACCACCGAGTACACCAGGGCCAGCACGCCGGTGGCGGCGATGGCCCAGCGCCAGCCGTCGTCCCCGCCGAAGACCAGGGCCAGCGTGGGCAGGGTGAGGGCGGCCGCGGCGGAGCCGAAGTTGCCCCAGCCCCCGTAGATCCCCTCGGCCACGCCCAGCTGCCGCGCCGGGAACCACTCGCTCACCATGCGGATGCCGATGACGAAGCCCGCGCCCACGAAGCCGAGGAGAAAGCGCATCAGGGCCATCTGGGTGTAGGACTCGGCGAAGGCGAAACCGAAGCACAGCAGGCTGGAGACGAACAGCAGCAGGGAATAGATGCGCCGGGGCCCGAAGGCGTCCACCAGCATGCCGATGATGATGCGGGCCGGGATGGTCAGTGCCACGTTGAGGATCAGCAGCGCCTTGACCTCCTGTTCCGTCAGGCCCAGGGTGTCGCGGATAGAAGCCATGAGCGGCGCATGGTTGAACCAGACGAAAAAGCTGAGAAAGAATGCGAACCAGGTGAGATGGAGGATCCGCATTCGTCCCCGGAACGACAGCAGCGTGAACCGGGTGTCCTCTGGCATGTGGGTGTTCTGCATTGCCTCTATGCTCCGTTGACCAGGCCGCCCCGCAGGAGCAAGCATCGTGCCATCCGGTGAACCCCTTGTTTTTGCGTGCGTTTCCATGGCGCGGCGGTGGCGCGCCGGTGTTCCGGTGCACACCGGTGGTGCGGCAACGGCACCCGGTGGGCCACGGCGGTGCAGCGGCGGGCACTCGATGACAAACCACCACGGGCGGCAGGGGCGGGGCCGGGCCCGCTCCAGTCCGGCGCAGGGTGCCGCCGGGCGCACCAACGGGGTGCACGCCGGCCACCCGGCGAGGCCCCGGGCCGCCGCCGGGGCCTGGTGGAAATATCCCGTTAAAACAGGTGGATAGGAATCAATTTCAGCGTTTTCTGATGGATGGCACGGTCCTTGCTCCAGGGGGCGCAACCGCGCGGCCGCGGGCCGCGTTCCCGGAATTCACTGCAAAAGGGCATCGAGGCTATGCGGGAAAAACTGGTCATGATCGGCAACGGGATGGCGGGCGTCCGCACCCTGGAGGAACTGCTGGAGCTGGCGCCGGACCTCTACGACATCACGGTGTTCGGGGCCGAGCCCCACGGCAACTACAACCGCATCCTGCTCTCGCCGGTGCTCGCCGGGGACAAGACCCTCGACGACATCATGCTCAACGACGAGCAGTGGTACGCCGACCACGGCATCACCCTGCACAAGGGGAAAAAGGTGGTGCGCATCGACCGTGCCCGGCGCCGGGTGGTGGCCGAGGACGGCACCACGGCGGACTACGATCGCCTCATCATCGCCACCGGCTCCAATCCCTTCATCATCCCGGTGCCCGGCCACGACCTGCCCGGGGTCATCGCCTTCCGTGACATCCGGGACGTGGAGACCATGCTCGCCGCCGCCCGCGAGCACCGGCACGCGGTGGTCATCGGCGGCGGGCTGCTGGGGCTGGAGGCGGCCAACGGGCTCATGCAGCGGGGCATGGACGTGACCGTGGTGCACATCATGGACACCCTCATGGAGCGCCAGCTCGACGGCGTCGCGGCGGGGATGCTGCGCAAGTCACTGGAGGAACGGGGCCTGAAGTTCCTGATGCCGGCCGAGACCGAGGCCATCCTCGGCAGCGGCCGGGTGGAGAAGGTGCGGCTCAAGGACGGCACCGAGATCCCTGCCGGGCTGGTGGTGATGGCGGTGGGCATCCGGCCCAACGTCGAGCTGGCCCGGGCCGCCGGCATCCACTGCGAGCGCGGCATCGTGGTCAACGACACCCTGCAGACCTTCGATCCGCGCATCTACGCGGTGGGCGAGTGCGTGCAGCACCGGGGGGTCACCTACGGGCTCGTCGCCCCCCTGTTCGAGCAGGCCAGGGTGTGCGCCAACCACCTGGCGCGCATGGGCATCGGCCGCTACGAGGGCTCGCTCACCTCCACCAAGCTCAAGGTCACGGGCATCGACCTGTTTTCCGCCGGCGAATTCCAGGGCGGCGAGGGCACGGAGGAGATGATCTTCCAGGACCCGGGGGCGGGCCTGTACAAGAAGCTGGTGGTCCGCGACAACCGCATCGTGGGCGCGGTCATGTACGGCGACACCCTCGACGGGACCTGGTACTTCGAGCTCATGCGCGACGGCACCGACATCTCCGACCTGCGTCCCACGCTGCTGTTCGGCCAGGCCCATCACCTGGGCGACTCGGGCCACGGCGAGGTGCAGCGGGTGGCGGCCATGTCCGACACCACCGAGATCTGCGGCTGCAACGGCGTGTGCAAGGGCGACATCGTCAAGGCCATCGTGGACAAGAAGCTGTTCACGCTGGAGGACGTGCGCGCCCACACCAAGGCCTCCAGCTCGTGCGGCTCCTGCACCGGGCTGGTGGAGGCGCTGCTGGCCCATACCCTGGGGGGCGACTACTCCCAGGCCCCGCACAAGAAGCCGCTGTGCGGCTGCACCGAGTTCACCCACGACGAGGTGCGCGCCGCCATCACCGGGAACGGGCTCAAGTCGGTGCGCGCGGTGATGGATTTCCTCGAGTGGAAGACCCCGGACGGCTGCTCCAAGTGCCGGCCCGCGCTCAACTTCTACCTGGTGGTGGCCTGGCCCGGCGAGTACGAGGACGACTACCAGTCCCGCTTCATCAACGAGCGGGCGCACGCCAACATCCAGAAGGACGGGACCTACTCGGTGGTGCCGCGCATGTGGGGCGGCGAGACCACGCCGGCCGAGCTGCGGGCCATCGCCGAGATCGCGGAGAAGTACGACGTGCCCACGGTCAAGGTCACCGGCGGCCAGCGCATCGACCTGCTGGGCGTCCCCAAGGAGACCCTGCCCGCCATCTGGGGCGACCTGGCCGCGGCCGGTTTCGTCTCCGGCCATGCCTACGGCAAGGCGGTGCGCACGGTCAAGACCTGCGTGGGCTCGGAGTGGTGCCGCTTCGGGACCCAGGACTCGACCCAGATGGGCATCGACATCGAGAAGATGACCTGGGGCTCGTGGATGCCGCACAAGGTCAAGATGGCCGTGTCCGGCTGCCCGCGCAACTGCGCCGAGGCCACCATCAAGGACTTCGGCGTGGTGGCGGTGGAGTCGGGCTGGGAGCTGCACGTGGGCGGCAACGGCGGCATCAAGGTGCGGGTCACCGACTTCCTGTGCCACGTCAAGACGCCGGAGGAGGTGCTGGAGCACTGCGCCGCCTTCCTCCAGCTCTACCGCGAGGAGGCCCACTACCTGGAGCGCACCGCCCCGTGGGTGGAGCGCGTGGGGCTGAGTCACATCAAGGCCCAGGTGGTGGACGACGCGCAGCGGCGCCGCGAGCTGGCGGAGCGGTTCTGGCACTCGCAGAAGTTCGCCCAGGTGGATCCCTGGGCGGAGCGGGCGCGGGGCGCCGCGCGGCACGAGTTCACACCCCTCAAGCAGGTGGGCTGAAACCGGGAGAGACAGACGATGCAGGCAACCAACAAGGCAGCAGTACGACAGGACTGGATCGAGATCGGCGCCGTGGACGACATTCCGCGCCTGGGCGCCCGGGTGGTGAAGACCCCGGAGGGGGACATCGCGGTGTTCCGCACCGCCGACGACCGGGTGTTCGCGCTGCGCGACCGCTGCCCGCACAAGGGCGGGCCGCTGTCCCAGGGCATCGTGCACGGCCACCGGGTGGCCTGTCCCCTGCACGACTGGAAGATCGCGCTGGACACCGGCGAGGCGGTGGCACCCGACGAGGGCTGCGCCGCCCGCTTCCCGGTCAGGGTGGAAGACGGCCGGGTGTGGCTGTCGCTGATGCCCGACGAGGGTTGTCCCAACGCCTGAGGCGGGGGGCGGCCCCGCCCATCCGTTCCCGCGCCGGGGCGGGCTCCTGCGGGCGCCCCGGCCGGGAACATGAACCAACGAAGGTGAGCAAAGACCGTCATGCTGTTTGGACGCCGGAAAAAGAATCCCATCAAGATCGCCGACAAGGGCGTGGTGGAGTGGAAGTACACCACCTGCGGTTACTGCTCCACCGGCTGTTCCATCGAGGTGGGCCTGGATGCCGAGGGCCGCGCCGTGTCCTGCCGCGGCGTGGGCGGAGCCGACGTCAACCGCGGCAAGCTGTGCCTCAAGGGCATCTTCGAGTACGAGCTGTTCCGCACCCCGGGCCGCGGCCGCGTGCCCCTGGTCCGCGACCGCTACCACGAGCCCTTCCGCGAGGCGTCCTGGGACGAGGCCCTGGACCGCGTGGCCGACAACATCAAGCGCATCCAGGCGGCCCACGGGCGTGACGCCTTCGCCATCGTCTCCACCGGCCAGATCATGACCGAGGAGTTCTACACCCTGGGCAAGCTGGCGCGCGGGGTCATCGGCACCAACAACTACGACGGCAACACCACCCTGTGCATGGCCTCGGCGGTGTCCGGCTACAAGCGGTCCTTCGGTTCCGACGGCCCGCCCGGCTGCTACGAGGACTTCGAGCACACCGAGTGCCTGCTGGCCATCGGCTCCAACCTGCCCGAGCAGCACCCGGTGATCTACTGGCGCCTGCGCGAGGCGCTGGAGAAGCGCCGCTTCCCGGTCATCGTGGTGGACCCGCGGGTGACGGCCTTCGCCCAGAACGCCGACGTGCACCTGCCCATCCGGCCCGGCACCGACGTGGTGCTGCTCAACAGCCTGGCC
>JALSIK010000425.1 GCA_026990045.1 Chromatiales bacterium
GCTCGCGTGCCGGCAGGGTGTGGAAGGCGCCGTCGCGCAACACCACGGTGGTGCGGGCCATGCGCTGCTTGAGCGCCTTGAGGGCGTTGAGGGCCCGGTGCTCCTGCATGAAGTCCAGGCCCGCGTTGACCAGCAGCATGACGACGATGATGGCGAAGTCCTCCCACTTCTGGACGATGGCGGAGAGGAGGGCGGCCACCTCGATCATCCACGGGATGGGGCCCCAGAAGCGGCGGCAGACCCGGTGCCACAGGGGTTCCTCGCGTTCGGCGATCTCGTTGTGACCGTACTGCTCCAGCCGGCGCCGGGCCTCGCCGCCGGACAGCCCGGTCTCCAGCCGGGACTCGAGCTCGGCCAGGGTGGCGGCCGGGTCGCGGCGGGCGTAGTCGTCGGTGGCGCGGGTGCCGGGATCGATGGGAGTGTTCATGGTCTGGGTCGCGATGGTTGCAGGGCGGGGCCGCCGGGGTGAGCCACGGTGGCGCCAATGTAGCATCCCGGCGCCGGGCCCGGTGCGGCCAGGGCGCCCGCGGTTGATCCCGATCAAGTGCCGCCGGGCGCGACGGCCGGATCAGGGTGCGGCGTGCTGGCGGATGACCAGGGTGTCGCCGCGCTGGGTGAATTCCAGCCGCTTGAGTGCGGTCATGCCCAGCAGCACGGGTTCTTCTGCCTCCACGTGCGGGTTGAGCGAGGCGGGCAGGTCGGTGAGGACGATGGGCCCCAGCTCCAGGCGCGCGATGCGGGTGCGCCAGGCCCGCATGGGGCCGCGGGCGGTCTGGTACACGGCCGGGGCGAGGCGCTCCAGGCCCAGGCGCGGGGCCAGGGCGGCGGGCACGGACACGTCGCTGGCCCCGGTGTCGAGCATGAACACCACCTCGGTCCCGTTGATGCGGCCCGTGGCCACGTAGTGGCCGTAGCGGTTGCGCTGCAGGACCACCTCGCGCACGCCGCCGGCCGCGCGCCCGGCCGGCTCGGGGTTGGGATTGGTCCAGCGCTCCAGCAGGCCGTCGAACAGCAGGGTGAGCAGGCCCAGCAGCAGGAGCCACATGGCCGCGATCATCCAGCCGCCCAGGCGGCGCTGGCCGCGTGCGGGATCGCCGCTCATCGCCCGCCGCGCCACGGCCCCGGCGCCGCCATCCCGTCATTGTGGACAAGGCCGGGCGCAAGCCCCTGATTTCCCGTCATACCGCACCGGGCTTCAAGCCGCGCGCCGGGCGGACGCCAATGGCAGCAGGAAGGGTCAGAAGGAGTCGGGCGCATGCGGTCCTGGTTGCTGGTGGTGCTGTTGGGCTGGAGTGGTCTCGCGGGTGCCGGCGAGCTGCATCTCGTTGTCAGCGGCAAGGCGATTCACCTGGATGAGGGGGATTATAACGAGAACAACTGGGGGCTCGGGTTCGAGTACGATTTCACGCCCCGGGGCCGGTGGATCCCGTTCGTCACCGGGGCCTCCTTCCTGGACAGCAACAAGGACGTGTCCAACTACCTGGGCGGCGGGGCCAAGCACCGCCAGGACCTGGGGAGCGGCTGGCACCTGGACGCGGGGGTGCTGGCATTCCTCATGACCCGCAAGGACTACCGGGACAACCGTCCCTTTCCGGGCGTGCTGCCCTTCGTTTCTCTCGGCACGGAGCGCGTGGCGCTCAACATCACTTACATTCCGCGGGTTCAGCAGAAGACCACGCCGTTGTTTTATTTCCAGCTCATGTTCCGGCTCGCCCGGTTCGACTGAAGCGGGGGCGGTGCCTCATTCGTCGCGGTAGCGGCGCAGCAGCTCGCCGTAGGCATCGATGCGCCGGTCGCGCAGGAAGGGCCAGATGCGCCGCACCGCTTCCGTGCGGGCCGGCTCCAGCTCCACCGTGAGCACCTGGGGCCCGGCGGTACCGGCCTCGGCCAGCAGCTCCCCCTGGGGCCCGCAGGCGAAGCTGCCGCCCCAGAACTCGATGCCGCGCGCCGGGTCGTGCGGGTGCGGTTCCCGGCCGCAGCGGTTGGCGGCCAGCAGCGGCAACCCGTTGGCCACGGCGTGGCCGCGCTGCACCGTGCGCCAGGCCTCGAACTGCCGGCGGCGTTCCCCGGCATCGTCGGCCGGGTCCCAGCCGATGGCGGTGGGGTAGAGCAGGAGGTCGGCGCCCGCCAGGGCCATGAGCCGTGCCGCCTCCGGGAACCACTGGTCCCAGCACACCAGCACGCCCAGCCGTCCCGCCGCCGTGTCGATGGGCACGAAGCCCGCGTCCCCCGGGGTGAAGTAGAACTTCTCGTGGTAGCCGGGATCGTCGGGGATGTGCATCTTGCGGTAGCGGCCGGCGAGGCGGCCGTCGGCGTCCAGCACCACCGCGGTGTTGTGGTACAGGCCGCTCCCGCGCCGCTCGAACACCGAGCCCACGATCACGGCGCCGGTCTCGCGCGCCAGCCGCCCCAGGGCCTCGGTGGTGGGGCCCGGCACCGGCTCGGCCAGGTCGAAACAGGCGGTGTCCTCGGTCTGGCAGAAGTAGCGCGTGCGGTGCAGCTCGCACAGCAGGACCAGGCGTGCGCCGGCGGCGGCCGCCTCGCGCACCATCTCCCCGGTGGCAGCCAGGTTGGCCTCGGGGTCCGGGGTGAAGCTTTGCTGGATCAGCGCGGCGACGAGTCGGGACTGGCGCATGGGGATTCCTGGCGATGGGTGCTGCACAGTATATATCAGGTGGTTTCATGGCCGTGCCCGCTTGTGCCGGCGGGGCATTTTGGTTTCAATAGTCCCATGAGGATGTTGCGCATGCTGGTGTGGTTGCTGCCGGCGGTGGTGGCCGCCGGCTGTGCCACCGTGGACCCGGAGCAGCGCCTGGGGCAGACCCTGCGGGCCTACGAGCGGGTGGTCCGCTGGGGGGAGCTGGAGCGTGCCGCCTCTTTCAGGCGCGGCGGTGCCCCCGGCTGGAACGAGACGGTCCGCCGGCGCCTGCGAGGGTTGCGCGTGACCCGCTACGACGTCATCGACGGCGCCATGGAAGAGGAGGACCGGCTCTACCGCCAGCGGGTGCGCATCGGTTACTACTTTCCCGACAACCCGGTGGAGCGCACCGTCGTCGATTCGCAACGCTGGGAGTACGACGCCCGGCGGCGCAAGTGGTACCTGGTGTCGCCGCTGCCGGCGTTTCGCTGAGTCAACCTGATCATTGCATGAATTCCCTCCCCATGGGATGAAGGGATCAGGGTGGGGAGGGTCGCACGAGCAGGAAAAACCCGTGTTCCGATCCCCTCACCCTGTCCCTCTCCCGGAGCTGTCTCTTAGTCACATTTATTTGAGATATTACCGAACTTTATGGGTTTTGGCTGATCGGATCGTGCAACTCGGACCCTGGAGGAGAGTGCACGATGGAAGCGATACTGAACCCGACGCAATGGGCGGAGCGGATATTTGGTGGATGCGAGCTGGGAGACCGACGCCGGACCCGGCGGCTGGTGAAGCTGGCTGCTGGTCTAGCGCGTCATACGGGGTGTTCGGTCAACCGCAGCTGCGAGGGGGATGGGGCGGCGCAGGAAGGGGCATACCGGTGGCTGCGCAATCCGGGGATAGGACACGAACAGGTGTTGGCGGGCGGATTTGAATCGACGGTTGAAGCGGCGTCTGGACGAGCTGTTCTGGTGGCGGTGGAAGACAGCACTGTGCTGAGTTTCCGCCACTGTGTGGCTGAGAGTCTGGGGGACACGGGCGGTCGTGCGGACAGTGGCTGCGGTGGGGTCTGGGTGCACACGGTGCTGCTGGTGGACGGGGAGACGAAGCAGACTGTGGGGCTGGTGGAGCAGGCGCTGTGGCATCGGGAAGGGGAGCGTGGAGTGAAGCATCACCGCCGGCGGCGGCCGGAGCGTGAGAAGGAGAGCGACAAGTGGCGCCGGGCCTCCGAGCGGATGGCGGCCCGTCTTGGGCCGGAGGTGATGAAGCGGGTGATTTCGGTCTGCGACCGGGAGAGCGACATTTACGGGTACCTGTCCTACAAGCGGCGGGCGGGCCAGCGGTTTGTGGTCCGTGCGGCCCAGGACCGGCGTCTGGAAGGGGGCGGCAAGCTGTTTGAGGTGGTGGGCGAAGGGCCGGTGCTGGGGCGTGTGGGCATTGAGCTGGGCCAGCGCGGGGGCCGGTCGGGGCGGCGGGCGAAGTTGGAGGTGGGGACGAGGCGGGTGCGGCTGTGCTCCCCGAAGCACGGTCCCCAGGGGGAGCCGGTGGAGGTGAACGTGGTGTGGGCGCGGGAAGCCAGTCGGCGGGCGGATGCTCTGGAGTGGGTACTGCTGACCAGTGAGGAGGTGGGTGACTTGGCGGCGGCCCGCCGGGTGCTGGAGTGGTATCGGCTGCGCTGGCGGATTGAGGAATTCCACAAGGCCTGGAAGAGCGGGGCCGGGGTGGAAGCCCAGCGGCTGCAAAAGCGGGAGAATCTGCTGCGGCTGGCGACGGTGCTGGCCTTTGTGGCGGTGCGTCTGCTGCAACTGCGGGAAGTGGTGGAGGGGGTACCGGGTGCCAGATGCCAGCCGTGCACGCAGGTGCTGGGGGATGAGGAATGGCGCGTGTTGTGGCTGAGTACGGCCAGGCGCCGGCCCCCGGCCAAGCCACCGTCGCTGGGATGGGCTTACCAAGCCTTGGCCAAGCTGGGCGGTTTCATCGATACCAAACGGACGGGTCGGGCCGGCTGGAGCACACTGTGGGAAGGCTGGTTCCTGCTGAATCAGCGCATCGAGGGATTTCGCATCGCACGGGAGCTGGACAAGGTGTGAGATCTGATCAAGAGACAGCGCATCGCGGGGGAGAGGGCCGGGGTGAGGGGGGTGTGCACCGGGCAGCTCCCCGGCACCGTGTCGAAGACCAGGGGCGAACCTGGATTTCACCCGGGTGCAACCCACCCGGGCCCGGCTTCCGGCCCTGCCATCGAGGCACGGAAACACGATTCATCACGAGTTTCATGCAACTGTCGGGTCAACTCCCTCATTCCTTCGCCAGCACACCCCGCGCCAGCTGCAGGGCGGCGCAGTGCAGGCCGCCGCCCTGGCGGATGAGCACCCGGCAGTCCACCGGGATCACGCGGCGGCCGGGAAAGCAGCCGCGCAGCCGGCGCAGGGCCAGCTCGTCGGCCGGGTCGCCGTAGGCCGGCACCAGCACCGCCCCGTTGAGAATGAGAAAGTTGACATAGGTGGCCGGCAGCCGGCGGCCGTCCTCGTCGCGCACCGGCGCCGGCAGCGGCAGGGGGACCAGGCGCACCGGCCGCGGCCCGTCCGCCAGGGCCCGGGCCAGCTCCTCGGCCATCCTGGCCAGGGGGGCGTGGTGCTCGTCGGCGGCGCGATCACAGGCGGCGTGGGCCACCACTGCCGGCGAGCAGAACCGGGCCAGCATGTCCACGTGGCCGTCGGTGTCGTCTCCGGCCAGGCGGCCGTGCTCGAGCCAGATGACGCGGCGCAGGCCCAGGTGGGTGCGCAACCGGGTCTCCAGCAGCGGCTTGTCCGGCGGTGCCCCCCCCGGCAGGGCCCGGTTGGGGTTGAGCAGGCAGCTTCGCGTGGTGAGCGCGGTACCGGCGCCGTCGGTGTCCAGGGCCCCGCCTTCCAGCACCAGTTCCACCCGTTCCAGCGGGGTGTCGCCGAAGCAGCCGGCGGCGTGCAGCCGGCGGCTGGCGGCATCGTCGCGCGCGGCCGGGAACTTGCCGCCCCAGCCGTTGAAGGCGAAGTCCACCAGCCGCACGCGGCCCGCCTCGGCCACGCACAGGGGGCCGTAGTCGCGGGTCCAGGTGTCGTCCACGCGATGCTCCACCAGGCGCAGGCGGTCCGGCGTCACCCCGGCCGCCGCCAGGCGCTGCCGCACGTGGCGGCGGTGGGCGGCGTCGGCGCAGATCACCAGCACCGGTTCGAAGCCGGCGATGGCCGCGGCCAGCGCAGTCCAGGCGGCCTCGGCCGCCTCCAGGTCGCGGGCCCAGTCGGTGCCCTCGTGGGGCCAGGCGAGCAGCACGCCGCTTTGCGGCGACCACTCGGGGAGCAGCAGGCGGCCGGCGGCCAACTGGGGTTTACGGGGTCACGGGGGCGCGGGTGACCACCGAGTCGATCACCCACTGGTGCTCGAAGTAGACCACGAAGTCCTGGTAGATCCAGCGCGAGATGGGGGGCTCGCCCACCGGCGGGACCTTCTCCAGGGGAGCGCCGAACAGTTCCTCCACCTTGGCCATGGTCATGCCCCGGGCCGGCATCTCCACGGTGACCACGGTGGGCTCCGATTCCGGGCCGGCAGGCGGCTCCTGGGGCATCTGCAGGACGTCACCTCCGGCCGGCTGTGCGGCCGCCAGGGCCAGGGCCAGGGCACCCCAGGGGGGGAGGAGTCGGAACATGGCGGGCTCCTTGGGCATCGGTGATGTCGGAACTTACATAAACTATACTTCATCAAAGGGTTACAGGCAAAAATTCACGCGACTTGTCGCCTGTGGCGGCTTGAAGCACGCTGGCAAGACCGCACATGTATAAAGGGTTGCCCCGGGCGAGCATTCATGGTGTACGTCGAATCACATCCCCCCGTCGCCGGCGCCGTGCCGGAGTCCGGCGAATGGGGCGCGCGGCTCCTGGCCGGCCGGCCGGCCGAGGAGCAGGTCCTGCTGCGCCGGGCGGTGGCCCTGGCCCGTGAGGCCCACGGTGACCAGCGCCGGGCCTCGGGCGAACCCTACATCTCCCACACCGTGGCGGTGGCCGAGATCCTGGCCGGCCTGCGGCTGGACGCCGAGACCCTGGTGGCCGCCATCCTCCACGACGTGGTGGAGGACACCGAGGTGCCCCTGGCCCGCATCGAGCACGAGTTCGGCCACGGGGTGGCGCGGCTGGTGGACGGGGTCACCAAGATGGGGCTCATCGACGCCCAGGTGCCCGAGGGCCGGGGCAGCCGGGAGCGGCTCAAGGCGGAGAGCCTGCGCAAGCTGCTGCTGGCCATGGCCGAGGACGTGCGGGTGGTCCTCATCAAGCTGGCCGACCGCCTGCACAACATGCGCACGCTGAAATACCTGGAGCCGGACAAGCAGCGTCGCATCGCCCGCGAGACCCTGGAGATCTACGCGCCGCTGGCCAACCGGCTGGGCATCTGGCAGATCAAGTGGGAGCTGGAGGACCTGGCCTTCCGCCACCTGGATCCCGAGGCCTACAAGCGGGTGGCGCGCGAGCTGGACGAGCGGCGCGTGGACCGCGAGCGCTACATCAGGCGGGTGGTGGAG
Organism: Chromatiales bacterium; assembly: GCA_026990045.1. GTDB lineage: Bacteria > Pseudomonadota > Gammaproteobacteria > CAMYNG01 > CAMYNG01 > JALUTW01. The sequence goes on from JALSIK010000425.1 coordinate 7,191, forward strand.
ATCATCCGGCGCGAGCTGGCGAAGAACGGCATCGAGGCCGAGGTCAGCGGCCGGCCCAAGCACATCTACAGCATCTGGCGCAAGATGCGGCGCAAGGGCGTGGGCTACCACGACCTCTACGACGTGCGCGCGGTGCGCATCCTGGTGGACGACGTGGTGCAGTGCTATGCCGCGCTGGGCGTGGTGCACACCCTGTGGCGGCACATCCCGAGGGAGTTCGACGACTACATCGCCACGCCCAAGGAGAACATGTACCAGTCCATCCACACCGCGGTCATCGGGCCCGAGGGCAAGACCCTGGAGGTGCAGATCCGGACCCATGCCATGCACGAGCACG
>JALSIK010000426.1 GCA_026990045.1 Chromatiales bacterium
CCCAGGACAGCACGTCGTCCACCCCCGGCGCGGTGCGCAGGATCAGGCGCACGCTCCAGTCCTGCAGCGTGCGCAGGTCCATGTCGGTGATGGCCTCCTTGAGCTTTTCGTCGGCCCGTTCCACCGTGTACCAGAACACCTGGCCCAGCCCGGAGGTGTTGGGTCCCATCTCGGGCGTGCCGTAGCCCTCGGGGATGCGGTCGGCCACCTCCTGCAGGCGTTCCATCACCAGGCGGCGGACGAAGTAGATATCCATGTCGTCCTCGAAGTACACCGCCACGTAGGACAGTCCGAACAGGGACACCGAGCGGATCTCCTTGACCCCGGGCAGCCCGGCCATGCCGGACTCGATGGGGAAGGTGAGGAGCTGCTCCACGTCCTCCGCCGCCAGCCCCGGCGACTCGGTGTAGATGTTCACCTGGGTGGGCGTGACGTCGGGAAAGGCGTCGATGGGCACGGTGGTCACCGCGCGCCAGCCCATGGCCGCCACCACCCCGAACAGGATGATGACCAGGAACTTGTAGCGGAGCGAAACTTCAACCAGCTTGTTCAACATGATGGATGTATCCCGTTGGCCCCGGCCCGCGCCTCAGTGGGCGTGGCCTTCGCCCATCTTGGACTTGAGCATGAGCGACTTGATGAGAAAGGCACCCTGTGTCACCACGGTCTCGCCCCCGGCCAGGCCGCTGCGCACGGCACGCCAGCCCCCGCGGGTGGGTCCCGCGTCCACCGGGCGCGGCTCGAATTCATCGCCCCGGAGGACGAAGACCGTGGGCCGGCCCTCCATGAAGATCACGGTCCCCTCGGGTACCGCCAGGACCGGGTCGGTGCGGCCCGTCTCCAGCTCCACCTTCACGAACTGGCCCGGGTGCAGCAGGTCGTCGCGGTTGTCCACCTCGATGCGCACCGCCTGGGTACGGGTGGCCTCGTCCAGGGTGTGGTGGCGCTGGATCACCTTGCCTTCAAGCCAGGCCATCCCGTCCACGCTGACCCGGGCCGGGGTGCCGGTGGCGACGCGGGCGGCGTCCTCGGGCGCGAGCCGCGCCTCCACCCACAGGGTGCGTTCGTCGGCGATCTCGAACAGCACCCGGCCCGGCTCGATCATCTCGCCCACCACGAACTCGTCCCGGATCACGCGCCCGGCCTGCGGCGCGAGAAGGTCGAAGGTGCCGCTGGCGCGGCTGGCGTCGCCGGTGGCGAGCAGGGCCTCGATCTGGCGCGGGGCCATGCCGTAACCCAGCACCTGGGCATAGGCCTGTTGCCGCGCCACCTGGGCCTGGACGTAGCGTTTCTCCGACACCACCTTGCGCCCCAGCTTCTTCACCCGGCGCCATTCGCGGTCCGCCACCAGGAGCCGGCCCTGGGCCTCGGCCATCTCCACGCTGGACAGGGTGACCAGGGGCTGGCCGGCACGGACCACGTCGCCCAGCCGCGCGTGGCGGGCCAGGACCTGGGCCGCGATGCGCGGCGTGACCTGGGCGGTGCGGTAGGCATTGAGCCGCACCTCGCCCGGCGCCGACACCGTCTTGGCCAGCGCCCGGCGCTCCACCGTGGCGGTGACGATGCCCATGCGCTCGCGTGTCTCCCGGTCCATGCGCACGGCGCTTTCTTCGCCATGACCTTCTTCCTCGTCGTGGCCGTGGCCGTCTTCGCCGGCACGTTCCTGGCCGGCGCCGTCGTGCCCGGCGCTGTCTTCGTCCCCGTGTGCATCGCCGCCGCCGTGACCGTGGTCACCGTCGTCGCCGCCGTGACCCGTTTCCGCCGCCGGGCCCTGCGGCGGGGCGGAAGCGGTCCCGTCGCAGCCGGTGGTGACGGCCAGGGCCGCGACCAGGAGCAGGGGGAGGAGGGGAAGGAACTTGCTGGAAGTCATGTCACTTCGATCCTGTCTGGGTGATGTGAAGCCAGGTGAAGATGCGGCCGGTGGCCAGGAGCCAGTCGGCCCAGTTGCGCCACAGCCGCTCGCGGAGTTCGATGCCGGCGGCCTGGGTGTCCAGGGTCTGTTGCACCTGCACCAGGTAGTCGGCGGTGCTCATGTCGCCGGATTTCCACAACCGCTCCAGCAGGGCCAGCTGGCGCTGGATGCTGGTGCGGCCGGTGCGTTCCCAGTCCAGCCACGCCTGGCGGGTGAGGCGGTAGCGGCCGGAGACCGAGACCAGCTCCGCGCGGGTGAGCCGGTAGCGCTGCTGGGCCGACTTCTCCGCCGCCAGGAATTCCGCCTCGGCGGCTTCCACCTCGGCGGTGAAGGGATTGCGCACGTTGAGGGGGAGGGTGAACGTCAGCCCGGCCAGCGACTCGTCGCCCTCGCTCCCCGTGCGCACCGCGATGGTGGGGTCCCAGGCCTTCTCCGCCCGGCGCAGGGCCACGCGGGCCCGGGCGGCCTCCGCCGCCGCGCGCGCGGCACGCATGACGGGCAGGGTGAGCACGAAGTCATCCAGATCCGCGGGCAGCCTGGCCTCCGGCAGCGCCCGGGGCAGGGGCGGCAGGGGATCCGGCAGGGGGTCGAACAGGGTGCGCAGGTTCTCCCGCGCTTCCATGGCGGCGGAACGCGCCTCCGCGGCACGGACCACCGCCTCGTTGAGGGCCAGGCGGGCGAGGTTGAGCTCCGCCGGCCCCAGGTCGCCGGCACGGGCGCGGCGCTCGGCCACGCGCGCGAAATCGCGCATGAGTTCCAGGCGGCGTTCCGCCAGCCGGGCCAGCTCCGCGCGGCCGGCATGTTCGCCCAGCGCCACCAGGGCGTCGCGGGCGAGTTCCTGCAGCCGCCGCTGCATGCGGGCCCGCGCCGCGGCGAGGGCGGCCTCGGCGGCCTGCGTGCGGGCGCCGCGCCGGTCACCCAGGTCGATGGTCTGGCTGAGCTGGACGTAGGAGGTGCGGACGTCGGCGATGTCCTCGGTGTCCAGTTCCAGCTCGGGGTTGTACACCGCCCTGGCGGCCCCCCGCAACGCCGCCGCCGAGACTTCCAGCCGTGCGCGGGCCGCCTCGGCCTCGGGGTGGGTGTCCAGCAGGCCGGCCACCAGGCGGGCCAGTTCCGGCGGCGCCCCATCGGGTGCGGCCGCCCCTCCGGCCAGTGCGGGGACGAGAAACGCCAGCCACGGGGCGAGGCGTGAAGTAAAACGGTACATGTGCCTGAATCCTCGGCATGAGATCCTGTTCCAGCGCGCAGCCGCCTGCGCAAGCGGTCACGCGAACCACGAAACGAACGACTGTGGGACTCAGGCGTCGGGGGGCGGAGTGGGCGGGGCCCAGGTGCGGGAACGGCCGGACTCGTCCACGCCGGAGGCGGGATGGCGGGTGTCCCGCCGCGAGAGCGCGGCCAGGCCCGCCGGCACCATGCCGCTCAGGTGGCCGCTGGCATGACAGAAATGGCAGCAGGGATCGCTATGGCCTCCCCGCGGATCACTGCCGTCGTCCGCGGGCGTACAGGCACCCGGGCCGCCGTGCTCCGGAACCGGCAAATCGATGATGGAGTCCACCGCCCAGGCCACGTTGACCAGCAGCGTGCTCGCAATGAGGACCGAGGCCACCATGAATTTCATGGCGCAATGGTGCCTGTTATGCGCCGTGAACGCAAGCCGCCCGCCAGATAATGCGCATAATGTATATTATGTAAACTTTCAGGCGGGCCCGGGTGCAGGGATTCCACTTCCCCGCCCACCTGTTCAGCGATCACGGGGCCCGGCACCGTTGCCGCTCGCGTCCCCGGGCGTCAGGCCAGCGCCAGGTAGAGCGCCACGAAGATGAGAACGAGGGTCAGTGCCTGCAGCGCCACGCGGGCGGTCATGAGCCGCGGCGCCTGCTTGCGATCGTAGGCGCCACCGAAGACCATGGAGCCCAGGCCCCACCAGAGGGCCGCGAAGGCGGCCACCAGGCCGATGATGACCAGCGTGGTGAGAAATGCGGTGGTGGTGGTCATGGCCGTGCCTCCCTTTCATGTGCGGTGTCATCTAACCATATAGACAATATTCACGTGGATTTGATTGATCAGAGTCATGAAAGCCGCGGTTCCGGCCGGGACCGGTTCCGGCGGACGGAGGCGTGCCGCCGGTGCCGGTGATACGGGGCGGCCTGCGCGTGCTGGCCTGGGGGAGCCTGGCGGTGGTGGCAGCGGGCCTCGCCGGCGCCGGGATGTTGCTGCTGCCGGTGGCAGGGGATCCGGGAGAACGCATCCGCCAGCGCGCGGGGGTGCTCCAGCAGGTCCGCGTGGAGCGCCGCTGGCGGGAGGGCGACAGCTCGTATCGGGATCTGTTTCTTTCGTCCAGCAGCGGGCTCACCGTTTCTCTCACCGTGCGCCGGCCCGCCGCGGCCCGGGGCCGCCTGCCCGCGGTGCTGATCCTGGGCGGGCTGCGCACCGGGCGCAGGGCGGCGCAGCTGGTCGCGGGAGAGCCGCCGCTGGTGGTGGCCGCCCTCTCCTACCCCTACCACGGCCCGGCACGCCTGCAGGGGCTGGATCTGATCCGCCATGTCCCCACGGTGCAGCGCGCGGTGCTGGATACGCCGCCGGCGGTTCTCCTCGCCCTGGATTATCTCCACGCCCTTCCCGGCGTGGATCCGGCGCGGGTGGAGCTGGTGGGGGTCAGCCTGGGGGCGTTCTTCGTCGCCCCGGCCGCGGCGCTGGACCGGCGGGTGCGACGGGTGTGGCTGATCCAGGGCGCCGGCGATCCCGCGGCGGTGCTGGACCACCAGTTGCGGGACGATGTTCCCCGCCCCTGGCTGCGGCGGGGACTGGTGCGGTTCCTGCTCCTGGTCACCGATGGCGCGGAGCTGGCGCCGGAACGATGGCTGCCAGGCATCGCCCCCCGCCCGGTGATGGTGGTCAATTCCCGCGGGGACACCGCCTTTCCGCCGGAAGCCGTCCGCGCCCTGCATGCCGCGGTGCGCCCGCCCGGCGAGATCCTGTGGCTGGAGGGGGAACACATCACGCCTGCACGGACCCGGGTCATCGAGGCGCTGAGTGGCACGGTGATTTCCCGCATCGTGGCAGGCGGGGTGCCCCCGCGATGAGCCGGTGCCCCGCCGGGCGAAAAAGAACCGGTTCCCGCCCGCGGGCGGGAACCGGCGTCGCAGGGCCGCCGTGCCAGTCAGGGAAGGCGGCCGGAGCTCAGTGTCGTTGCCGGGTGACGGTGATGGTGCCCGATTCCCCGGCATGGCCATCGGCGTCGGTGGCGATCACCGTGGTGGTGGTGGGGAAGCGCCCGGCCCGGAACAACCCCGTGGCGGGATCGATGGTCCCTGCCAGGGGATTGGTGAGCGACCACGTGTAAGGTCCGGCGCCACCGGTGGCGGTGAACTGGAGAGTCCCGAAGCGCGGCACGGTGGCGGTATCGGGCGTGATGACGATGACATGGTTGTCGGTCACCGTGATCACCCCGCTGGATCCCGCGATGCCGTCGGCATCCGTGGCGGTGACCACCACCGTGCCCGGGGCCACCGCGGTGAGCAGACCCGTGGCGGCATCGATGACAGCCACGCCCGCATCGGACACGCTCCAGGTGTAGGGAGCCCGCCCGCCGGTGGCGGTGAACTGGAGGGTATCGCCGGTGACGAGCGTGGCCACCTGCGGAGTGACCACGATGGCGCGCACGGTGATGTCGCCACTGGTCACGGACAGGCCGGCGGCATCCGTCACGGTCACCGAGGTGGTTCCCGGACCCACCGCGGTGAGCAGCCCGGTGGCGGGATCGACGGTGGCCACCGCCAGGTTGTTGCTGGCCCAGGTATAGGGCGGCGTGCCGCCGCTGGCGGTGAACTGCAGGGTGTCTCCCACCGCCAGGAGCGCCGTGCTCGGGGTGATGGCGATGTCGGACACCGTGATGTTGCCGGAGGTGGCCGAGAACCCGTTGGCATCCACCGCGGTGACCTGGGTCGTGCCCACGGCCACCGCCGTGAGCAGGCCGGTGCCTGCTTCGATGGTCGCCACGGCCGGGTCCGACACGCTCCAGGTATAGGGGGCGGTGCCGCCGGTGGCCGTGAACTGCAGGGTATCGCCGGGCTGCAGTACCGCCGTCTCCGGGCTCACCGTCACGGTGGTCACGGTGACCGCGGCCGTTCCCGCGACGCCGTTGGCGTCCGTGGCCGTCACCACGGTCGTTCCCGGCGCCAGCGCCGTGAGCAGGCCGGTGGCGGCGTCGATGGCGGCCACCGTCGCGTCGGACACGCTCCAGGTATAGGGTGCCGTGCCGCCGGTGGCGTTGAACTGCTGGGTGGTGCCCGCGGCGAGCGTCACCTGGGCCGGCGTGATCACCACGCGGACATGACATCGTCCACGTAGCCGTTGTTGTCGTCGTCGATGCCGTTGCCCGGGATCTCCCCGGGGTTGGTCCAGACGTTGCCGGCGATGTCCTCGTGGTTGTAGTCCAGGCCGGTGTCGATGACCGCCACCACCACGTCGGAGCCGGCCTGGGTGTCCCAGGCCTCGGGGGCGTCGATGTCGGCATCCGGTGTCCCGCCCGTCTGCCCGGTGTTGTCCAGGCCGTAGAGCTCGGGGAAGCGGGGATCGTTGGGCACCGCGGCGGCGCGCACGACGAAGTTGGGTTCCGCGTACACGACGCTGGCGCTGGCCCGCAGCCGTGCCATGGCGGTGGCCCGGCTTGCGCCGGCATTGACCCGGGCCAGGACCAGGCCGTCCACGAGCCGGAAACGGCGCGACTCGGCACAGCCGGCGGCCGCGAGCACCTGCCGGCGCACCCGGTCCGCGGTGCCCGCCTTGAACCGCACGAGGATCCCCTCGGCCTCGGCCGGGGAAGCCGGTTCCTGGCCGACCACGGCCCGGGCCGGTGCGGGCAACGCGGCGATGAGCAAGACCAGGGCGCCGCCCATGAGGGCGCCCAGGAACGACGCGGGTCGAAAACGATGCGTGGGGGACATGATGCGGGTTCCTCCCTTGTTCACTTGAGCGAGCTGGGCTTGAGTCCCAGCTTGCCGTACAGCCACGTGGCCGGGCAGAAGCCCACCAGCCCCGCCAGCAGCAGCATGGCGGCCGGCAGGTAGGCCAGCCAATGCACGTTCCAGCCGGACAGCCAGTAGCTCGCCCACAGCATGGCCGAGGCGGAAATCATCGTTGCCCTGATTGCAGACATGTCACGCCCTCCTTGATCCAGGTTGACAAAGGCAGGGCCAGGGCGGTGCAGCCCCGGGCCGCACCGCCCTGCCCTCTCACTCCACCACGATGAACTGGGTCATCATGGCGTGGTCCTCGTGCTCGAGGATGTGGCAGTGCATCATGTAGGCCGTGGTGATTTCGTTGGGATCGCCCACGTAGTCGTCGAAGCGGCCGATGACGCGCACGGTCCCCCCCGGCGGGACCTTGAAGGTTCAGGAACTTTCGCCGCGTCGTCATTTTTTTTCTCCTCCTCGAATTTCTTGCTTTTCGTTCTTGCCCCGGGATGGCTCGTACCCGACGGGCACGCCCAGTGTGCCTGCCGCCGGCAGGATCCGTCTGTACCTTCGCGGCGATCCGGGCTGCCGGAGGATTTCTGGCTCGATGCCTTTCCCGGCCTGCGCCTGGTGGACGTG
>JALSIK010000427.1 GCA_026990045.1 Chromatiales bacterium
CCTCGAGGTGGAGGCGGGCGTGCCGGTGGTCCCCCTGGCCCTGAGCGATGCCTTCGTGCCGCAGATGCTCAACCTGCAGGCCCTGGGCGCGGTGAGTTTCAAGAAGGGCTGCTACCCGGGGCAGGAAGTGGTGGCCCGCACCCAGTACCTGGGCAAGCTCAAGCGGCGCCTGTACCCCGCCCGCAGCGGCGCCCCGGCCAGCGTGGGGGACGAGATCTTTCCCGCGGGCGAGCCCCAGCCGGCGGGCCGGGTGGTGAGCGCCGCGCCGGGTCCCGACGGCACCTGGCACCTGCTGGCCGTGATCCAGATCGCCGAGGCCGAGGCGGGCGACCTGCACCTGGGCGCCCCCGACGGCCCGCCCCTGGCCCTGGCCCCCCTGCCCTACCCGCTGGAGGCCGCCGGCGGCGGCTGACCGTCAACTTTTCGCGCCCGGCGCCGATAAGTCTCCCGTGGACCGACCCACAAGGAGAGCGGCGCCCATGCCCGACGACGTCAAGACCCGCATCATCGACGAACTGCTGGCCGACCTGGAACAGGACCGGCTGGTCCTGCCCACCCTGCCCGAGGTGGCCCTGCGCGTGCGCGATACCCTGGAGGACGAAAACGCCTCCCTCAAGGACGTGGCCGAGGTCATCCGCACCGACGCCGCGCTCTCGGCCCGCCTCATCCAGGTGGCCAACAGCCCGCTCATGCGCACCTCGCGGACCATCGACACGGTGGAGGGCGCGGTGACGCGCATGGGCGGCAACATGGTGCGCAACCTGGTCACCAGCATGGTCATGGAACAGATGTTCCAGGCCACCTCCGAGGCCACCGACACGCGCCTGCGCGCCCTGTGGACCCACAGCCTGGAGGTGGGCGCCATCGCCCACGCCCTGGCCAGCCGGTACACCCGGCTCGACCCCTCCCAGGCGCTGCTCTGCGGCCTGGTCCACGACATCGGCGCCCTGCCCATCCTGGCCCGGGCCGAGGAGGTGCCGGAGCTGCTGGCCGACGAGGCCCTGCTGGACGCGGTGATCCGCGACACCCACGCCTCCCTGGGCCGGGCCATCCTCGAGCGCTGGCACTTCCCGCCGGAACAGGTCACCGCGGTGGCCGAGCACGAGAACCTGGCGCGGGCCCACGACGGCCCGGCCGACCTGGCGGACGTGGTCACGGTGGCCAACCTGCAGAGCCACCTGGGCACCGGTCACCCGCTGACCCGGGAGGACTGGAGCACCGTGCCCGCCTTCGACAAGCTGGGCCTGGCGGCGGACATCAACGTGGTCGAGATGGAGCAGACCGGCGACGACATCGCCGCGGTCAAGGTGGCGCTGAGCGCCTGATCCCGTGCCCGGCACTCACTCCGGGCGCATGTGGGGAAACAGCAGCACGTCGCGGATGGAAGCGGCGTCGGTGAACAGCATCACCAGGCGATCGATGCCGATGCCCTCGCCGGCGGTGGGCGGCATGCCGTGCTCCAGGGCGGTGATGTAGTCCTCGTCGAAGTACATCGCCTCCTCGTCGCCGGCCTCCTTCTCCTCCACCTGCCGGCGGAAGCGCTCGGCCTGGTCCTCGGCGTCGTTGAGCTCCGAGAAGCCGTTGGCGATCTCGCGCCCGCCGACGAAGAACTCGAAGCGATCGGTCACCGAGGGGTCCTCGTCGTTGCGCCGGGCCAGCGGCGACACCTCGGTGGGATAGGCGGTGATGAAGGTGGGATCCTTGAGCCGCTCCTCCACCGTCTTCTCGAAGATCTCCAGCTGCAGCTTGCCGGGGCCCCAGGTGTCCTTGACGGCGATCCCCAGGCGTCGGGCGGCGGCGCGCGCCCGCTCCAGGTCGTCCAGGTCCGCCGCGGCGAGGTCCGGGTTGTGCTGCAGCACCGCCTCCTTCAGCGTCAGGCGGGTGAAGGGCCGGCCGAAGTCGTAGGTCTCCCCCAGCCAGGTCACCTGCGTGGTGCCCAGCAGGTCGCGGGCCAGCCCCCGCAGCAGCTCCTCGGTGAGATCCATGAGCATGGTGTAATCGGCATAGGCCTCGTAGAACTCCAGCATGGTGAACTCGGGGTTGTGCCGCGTGGACAGGCCCTCGTTGCGGAAGTTGCGGTTGATCTCGTAGACCTTCTCGAACCCGCCCACCACCAGGCGCTTGAGGTAGAGCTCGGGGGCGATGCGCAGGTACAGTTCCATGTCCAGCGCATGGTGATAGGTCTTGAACGGCCGTGCCGCGGCGCCCCCCGGGAGCACCTGCATCATGGGCGTCTCCACCTCCAGGAACCCGCGCTCGTCCAGGAACCGGCGGATGTAGCGGATGATCCTGCTGCGCAGGACGAAGCGCCGGCGGGACTCTTCGTTGACGATGAGGTCCAGGTAGCGCTGGCGGTAGCGGGCCTCGGTGTCGGTCAGCCCCTTGAACTTTTCCGGCAGCGGCCGCAGCGACTTGGTCAGCAGGCGCAGGGTATCCACCTTGACCGAGAGCTCACCCTTCCTGGTCTTGGCCAGCACCCCCTCGGCGCCGATGATATCGCCGATGTCCCAGGTCTTGAACTGCTGGTAGACCCCTTGCGGCAGGCGATCGCGCTCGATCCAGAGCTGGATCCGGCCCGACATGTCCTGCAGGGTGGCAAAGCTCAGCTTGCCCATGACCCGCTTGAGCATCATGCGCCCGGCCACCGCCACCCGCCGCGGCTCGGCCGCCAGCTCGTCCGCGCTCTTGTCCCCGTACTCGGCGTGGAGCTCGCCGGCCATGACATTGCGGCGGAAATCGTTGGGAAAGGCGATGCCGTTCTCGCGCAGGGCCTTGAGCTTGCGCCGGCGCTCGGCGATGAGCTTGTTCTCGTCCGTACTGGCGGTCTTGTTTTCGTCGTTCACGTCTGTATTGCCTGATATTCACGGGGCGCGCCGGCGCCGATCCGAATCCGGGTTATCCTTCGCGTCCTTCGTGCCCGGGCGCCCCGAAGCTACAGCCCCATCTTGAGGCTGGCCTCGATGAACTCGTCGAGATCGCCGTCCAGCACGGCCTGGGGATTGGAGTTCTCCACGCCGGTGCGCAGGTCCTTGATGCGCGACTGGTCGAGCACGTAGGACCGGATCTGGTTGCCCCAGCCGATGTCGGCCTTGGACTCCTCCAGCGCCTGCTTCTCGGCGTTGCGCTGCTGCAGCTCGCGCTCGTAGAGCTTGGCCCGGAGCTGGTTCATGGCATGGGCCTTGTTCTGGTGCTGCGAGCGCTCGCTCTGGCACTGCACCACGATGCCGGTGGGCAGGTGCGTGATGCGCACCGCGGAGTCGGTACGGTTGACGTGCTGGCCGCCGGCGCCGCTCGCCCGGTAGGTGTCGATGCGCAGGTCCGCGGGGTTGATCTCGATGTCGATGGTGTCGTCCACCTCGGGATAGACGAACACCGAGGCGAACGAGGTGTGGCGCCGGTTGCCCGAGTCGAACGGCGACTTGCGCACCAGGCGGTGGACCCCGGTCTCGGTGCGCAGCCAGCCGTAGGCATGGTCCCCGCTGAACTTCACCGTGGCGCTCTTGATCCCGGCCACCTCGCCCTCGGACAGCTCCACGATCTCGGTCTTGAACCCGTGGCGCTCGCCCCAGCGCAGGTACATGCGCAGCAGCATGGCGGCCCAGTCCTGCGCCTCGGTCCCGCCGGACCCCGCCTGGATGTCCATGAAGGCGTTCTTGGCGTCGGCCTCGCCGGAGAACATGCGCTGGAACTCCAGCCGCGACAGCGACTGCTCCAGCTCGTCCAGCTCCACCGCCAGGGCGTTCAGGGTCTCCTCGTCCTCCTCGTCCCGGGCCAGGGCCAGCAGCTCCTCGTAGTCGGCCAGCCCGTCCTCCAGGCGCTCGAGCACGCCCACCACTTCCTCCAGGCGCGCGCGCTCGCGGCCCAGTTCCTGGGCGCGCTCGGGCTCGTTCCAGATGTCGGGGTTCTCCAGCTCGCGGGTGACTTCGGCCAGACGCTCGCGCTTGGCGTCGTAGTCAAAGATACCCCCTCAGGGCCCGTGCCCGGCCCTTCATGTCCTGGATGCGGTGGTGGACGGTGTTGACTTCGATCATCGGGAAAACTGCCGTGCTCGATGGAAAGCGCGTGATCATACACCACCGCGCGCACTCACCGCACGGGGCCGGCCGGGGCCAGGTGTTCCACCACCAGCTGCAGGCGGCTGGTGCCGCGGAAGTGATTGAGGTCCAGCCGGTAGGCCAGCTCCAGCTCGTCCCCCGCCGCCAGGTCCGGCGGCGGGGCCTGGTTGAAGGCGATGGCCTCCAGCAACGGACCGCCCTCGGGCTGCACCGACAGCCGCAGGTGCCGCCCGTCGTCGCCCACCGCGCGCCAGTCCGCCACCCGGAAGCGGCCGTCGAACACCGGCTCGGGGAAGCCCGCCCCCCACGGCCCGCCGTAGCGCAGCAGGCCGGCCAGCTCCGGCTGGAAGTCCCCGGGGTCCAGCGGGCCGTCGCTGTCCACCGTGGCCGCGGTGGCCCGCCCGGCGCCGGCCCGGGCGGCTTCTTCTGCCAGCGCCGCGCCGAACGCCTCCAGGTGCGCCGCGGGGAGACTGAGCCCGGCGGCCATGGCATGGCCGCCGAAGCGGCTCAGCAGGCGGGGGTGGCGCGTGGCCACCGCGTCCAGCAGGTCGCGCATGTGCAGCTCCGGCACCGAGCGGGCCGAGCCCTTGAGCAGGCCGCCCTCGCCGTCGGGGGCGAAGGCCACCACGGGGCGGTGGAAGCGTTCCTTGAGCCGCGCGGCCAGGATCCCCACCACGCCCGGGTGCCAGCCCGGGTCGTAGACGCACAGGGCGGGCGGCAGGGTGCCCCCGTCCAGGTCCAGCCGTGCCAGTGCCGCCAGGGCCTCGTCCTGCATGCGCGCCTCGATGTCACGGCGCCGGCGGTTGAGCTCGTCCAGCCGCCGGGCCAGGGCCAGCGCCTCGGCCGGCTCGTCGCTCAGCAGGCAGCGGATGCCCAGGCTCATGTCGGTGAGGCGGCCGGCGGCGTTGAGGCGCGGGGCGGCGGCGAAGGCCAGGTCCGAGGCCACGCAGCGGGCGGGATCCCGCCCTGCCACCTCCAGCAGGGCGCGGATCCCGGGGCAGGTCTCGCCGGCGCGGATGCGGGCCAGGCCCTGGGCCACCAGGATCCGGTTGACCCGCTCCAGCGGCACCACGTCGGCCACCGTGCCCAGGGCCACCAGGTCGAGCCAGGCGGCCAGCCGCGGCTCGCTGCGGCGGGCGAACCAGCCCGACGCGCGCAGGCGGGCGCGCACCGCCAGCAGCAGGTAGAAGGCCACCCCCACCCCGGCCAGCGACTTGGCCGGGAAACCGTCGCCCGGCTGGTTGGGGTTGACGATGGCCGCGGCCGCCGGCAGCTCGGGCCCCGGCAGGTGATGGTCGGTGATGATCACCTCCATGCCCGCGGCCCGTGCCGCCGCCACGCCCTCCACGGAGCCCATGCCGTTGTCCACCGTCACCAGCAGGTGGGGCCGGCGGCGGGAGGCCACGGCCACGATCTCCGGGGTCAGGCCGTAGCCGTAGCGGAAGCGGTCGGGCACCAGGAAGTCCACCGCGCCGGCCCCCATGGCGCGCAGGCCGCGCAGCACGAGGGCGCAACTGGTGGCGCCGTCGGCGTCGAAGTCGCCCACCACCAGGACCGATTCACCCGCCTCCACCGCCCGGGCCAGGCGCGCGGCCGCCTCCTCGATGCCCAGCAGGCCGCGGTAGTCGGGCAGGCCCGAGACGGAGAGATCCAGCTCGGCGGGATCGCACACACGGCGCGCGGCGTACACGCGGGCGAGAACGGGATGCAGGCCGGCCGCCTCCAGGGGGGCGGGATCGCCGGGGTCGCGGCGCCGGATGCGGCGGGGCGGCTGCATGGAGCGCTATTGTGCGGCGGGGCGGGCGGGGGGTAAAGCGCCGGCTACCACGGTGCCCGGGGCCGGCGCCAGAAGGCCCGCAGCCGGCGGCGGGTCACGGTATGGCACCAGCCGTCGCCGGGCACCAGGACCAGGCGCTGCAGCCGGCCCGAGCGCACCGCCTCCAGCGCCGGCCCCAGCCACCGGCGGTCCAGCCGCTCCACCTCCTGCGCCCAGCCCCAGGTGTCCTGCAGGCGGGCGGCGGTCCACGGACCGTCCAGACAGGCCAGGACATGCCCCCCGCCGGTCCCGGCGAGCCAGGCCGGGGCCTGGTCCGGGCAGGGCCCGGGGGCCGGCATCCCGCCCGCCGCGGCGAGGCCGGCCAGCAGGGGATCATCGCCGCACAGGGCGGCGAAGCGGGCCGGCGGGCGGGGCAGGCCGTCGCCGCCGCCCCACAGCCACAGGCCGTTGACCGGCAGCCGCTCCCGGGCCAGCCGCTCGGTGTTCACGGGATGCGCGTGCAGGAGCATCTGCACCTCGTTTTGCACCGCGCGCCAGGCGCGGGCCTCGTCCCCCGCCGGCAGCAGGGGCCCCACCCGCGCGCCCAGGGCCAGCGACAGGGGGGTGGTGCGGATGCGGGGCAGGCGTTCAGCCAGCAGGTACCAGCGCTGGGGATGGGGGGCCTCCAGGCGCCAGCCCGCGCCGGCGAAATGGCGGTTCACGGCGGCCACCAGTTCACCGGCCTCCTCCGCGGTCAGTGCCAGCTCGGACCAGGCCAGGAGCACGGCATCGCCCTGGTCCACCTGCAGGTACACGGGATCCGCGCGCAGGCAGGGCCCCGGCGGCGGGCGGCCGGTGTCCGCCAGCCAGGTGAGGGGGGCCGCCGGGAGATCGGCGTCCGGCGGCACGTCGATCCCCGCCAGGCCCAGGGCCAGGGCTTCGGGCGAGTCGCCGGGCCGGGGCTCGCGCCGGGCCAGGCCCAGGATCCGGGCCAGGGCCGGCACCGCCGGGCGCTGTGCCGCGGGCAGCGCCCCCATCTCGCCGGCCAGGGCCAGCAGGCCGGGAACCAGGCAGGTGAGTGCCGCGGGCTTCACGGGGCAGGCACCCTGGCGCCGGCGGGGCTCATTCCCGCAGGTTGTCGAGGATGGCCCGCTTCACCTCGTCCAGGCGCGCCTCCACCGTGAGCACCGGGCCGCTGCTCTGGGCGATGGCGGTGTCCGGGTCCTTGAGCCCGTGGCCGGTGAGGGTGCACACCACCGAGCTGCCCTCGGGGATACGGCCGCTGTGGATGTCGCGCAGGGCCCCGGCCAGGGAGGTGGCCGAGGCCGGCTCGCAGAACACCCCCTCGGCCTGGGCCAGGAGCTTCTGCGCCGCCAGGATCTCCTCGTCGGTGCACTCGTCGAACCAGCCGCCGGACTCCTCCTGGACCTTCCACGCCATGTCCCAGCTCTGGGGATGGCCGATGCGGATGGCGGTGGCCACCGTTTCCGGGTCGTCCACCATGTGCCCGCGCAGGAACGGCGCCGAGCCCGCCGCCTGGTAGCCCACCATGCGCGGGCGGTTGCCCACGATGGCGCCGCCGGCGAACTTGCAGTGGCCCTCGCAGTAGGCACAGGCCCCGGTCACCTTCTCGCCGGAGGCCGAGGAGTACTCGCAGTAGCCGATCCAGTGGGCGGTGATGTTGCCGGCGTTGCCC
>JALSIK010000428.1 GCA_026990045.1 Chromatiales bacterium
CAGCAGGCCGGCGTTGAGATCCGAGATCACCACCCCGTCGGCGAAGGGGATCACCGCCCAGGCCGCCAGCGCGGTGCCGATGGAGATCACGGGGCTGATGATGAACAGGAACTTGTTGGCCCCGGACGGGATGATGATCTCCTTGAACATGAGCTTGAGCGCATCGGCGATGGGCTGGAGCCAGCCGCGCGGGCCCACCCGGTTGGGCCCGATGCGCACCTGCATGTAGGAGATCACCTTGCGCTCGGCGTAGGTGAGGTAGGCCACGCACACCATGAGCGGCGCCACCAGCAGCACGATCTGGCCCAGGATCTGCACCGCCCGCGGCAGGGCGCCGTAGAACTCCAGGAAGGCCTGCAGTGCTTCCGCCATCACGACGCCACCGCCTCCTTCACCGCGCTCACCTCCACCGGCCCCCAGGCCGGACCCAGGCGCGCGGCCTCGGGCGTGGCCGCGGCCACCAGCACGCAGCGGTCGGGCACCGCCGCATCCACCCGCGCCTCCATCACCACCTCGCCGCCCGCCTGGCGCACGGCCACCCGGCCGCCGTCGGTCACGCCCAGGGCGGCGGCGACCGCCTCGCCCAGCCAGGCGATGCCGGTGCCGGCGTCCGGCGTGCCCTGCAGGGGCGCGGCGCGCCGCACCAGGGGATCGACGTGGTAGAGGGGCAGGTAGCCGATGCGCTGCAGGTCCCCGCCCGGCGCCGACCACTCCGGCATGGCCCAGGCACCGGCGGCCTTGACCTCCACCTCGCCGGCGAAGGCCCGGGCCGCCTCGCGCACCTCGTCCACCTGCATGTAGTCGAAGCCCTCCAGGTTGAGGAAGTTGCCCAGCACGCGCAGCACCTTCCACGCCGGGCGCGCCTCGCCGGGGGCCTCGGCGGCCGCGGTGAAGCCCTGCCAGTCGTTCTGGACGTTGACGAAGGTGCCCTCGTTCTCGGCGAAGGCCGCCACCGGCAGCAGCACGTCGGCCCACTGTTTCATCTCGCCGGTGGCGAAGGCGGTGAGCGCCACCACGAAGTCGGCCGCGCCCAGCATGCGCCGGGCCGCGGCCGGGTCGGCGCAGTCGTACTCGGGCTCCACCCCCAGCAGCAGCACGCCGCGCAGGCCCTCGCGGATCATGTCGCCGGCGTGGCGCCCGGCGGGCTCCGCCGCCCGCGGCAGGACCCCGGCCAGGGCCAGGCCCACGGCGTTGGCCCCCGCCGGCAGGTAGCCGAAGCCGGCCCCGGCCAGGTGCGCCACCAGGTTGGCCAGCTCGCGCAGGGCGGAGAACTCCGCCTGCCCCGCGGCCTGGGTGCCCACGATGACGTGGGCCCGCTGCGCCGCGTGCAGGTGGCGCGCCACCGCCAGGTGGCGGTCGTGGACGGCCACGTTCTCCAGCCGCGGCCCCAGGCCCTCGGGCGGCTGCGTGCCCTCGATCTCCAGCAGGGCCTTGGCCACCGCCGCCAGCTCGTCCACCATGGCCGCGGGCGCCGCCACCAGGTGCTCGGCCACGGGGAAGTTGAACTCGAACTCCGCCGGGTTGAGGAACATGACCCGGGCCCCGCGTAACGCCGCCCGGCGCAGGCGCAGGCCCGCCAGCGGCTGGTCCTTGCGCACGTGGGACCCCACCAGCAGCACCGCGTCCATGTGTTCCAGGTCGGCGATGGCGCAGCCGAGCCACGGCGCGCGCGGTTCCAGTTCTTCCCGGGCGAAGTCCTGCCGGCGCAGGCGGAAGTCCACGTTGCCCGAGCCCAGGCCGCGCAGCAGGCGCTGCACGAGATACCCCTCCTCCACCGTGGCCGAGGGCGAGACCAGGGCGCCCAGCCCGCCGGCGCCGGCGGCGGCGCGCACCCGGCGCAGGCCCTCGGCGGCGTACTCCAGCGCGGTCTGCCATTCCACCTCGCGCCAGGCGTCGCCCTGGCGGATGAGGGGCCGCCGCAGCCGCTCGCCGTGGTCCAGCGCGGTGTAGCTGAAGCGGTCGCGGTCCGACAGCCAGCACTCGTTGACGGCCTCGTTGTCCCGCGGCAGCACCCGCATCACCCGGCCGCGCCGGGTCTGCACCTCCAGGTTGGAGCCGAGGCAGTCGTGGGGCGAGACCCCGGGATGGGAGGCGTTCTCCCACGGGCGCCCGGTGTAGCGGTAGGGCTTGGAGGTGAGCGCCCCCACCGGGCACAGGTCGATGACGTTGCCCGACAACTCCGAGCTCACCACCTTCTCCACGTAGGTGCCGATGGTGGTGTGCTCGCCGCGGCCGGTGGCGCCCAGCTCCGGCACCCCCGCGATCTCGCGCCCGAAGCGCACGCAGCGGGTGCAGTGGATGCAGCGGGTCATGTCGGTGGCGATGAGCGGGCCCAGGTTCTTGTCCGGCACCACGCGCTTGGGCTCGCGGTAGCGCGACTCCGACTCGCCGAAGCCCATGGCGATGTCCTGCAGGTCGCACTCGCCGCCCTGGTCGCAGATGGGGCAGTCCAGCGGGTGGTTGATGAGCAGGAACTCCATGGTGGCGCGCTGCGCCTCCAGGGCCTTGGCCGAGCGGGTGAACACCCGCATGCCCTCGGTCACCGGGGTGGCGCAGGCGGGCAACGGCTTGGGCGCCTTCTCCACCTCCACCAGGCACATGCGGCAGTTGGCAGCGACGGACAGCTTGCGGTGGTAGCAGAAGCGCGGGATCACGATGCCGGCCTCGTCGGCGGCCTCGATGACCATGCTGCCCTCGCGGGCCTGGATCTTGATGCCGTTGATCTCGATGTTGACCATGACCGTCAGCCGCCCACCATGCAGCGCTTGTGCTCGACGTGGTACTCGAACTCCTCGCGGAAATGGCGCACGAAGCTCTGCACCGGCCAGGCCGAGGCGTCGCCCAGGCCGCAGATGGTGCGCCCCTCGATGCGGTCGGCCACCGCCACCAGCTTGTCCAGGTCCTCGGGCGTGCCCTCGCCGTGCTCGATGCGGTGCACCATGCGCGCCAGCCAGCCGGTGCCCTCGCGGCAGGGCGTGCACTGGCCGCAGGACTCCTCGTAGTAGAAGTGGGAGATGCGGGCCAGGGCCTTGACCATGCAGGTGGTCTCGTCCATGACGATGACCGAGCCCGCGCCCAGCATGGAGCCGGCCTTGGACAGCGAGTCGTAGTCCATGTCCAGCTCCATCATCACCTCGCCCGGCACCACCGGGGTGGAGGACCCGCCCGGGATCACCGCCTTGAGCTTGTGCCCGTCGCGCACGCCGCCGGCCATCTCCAGCAGCTTCGCGAACGGCGTGCCCAGGGGCACCTCGAAGTTGCCCGGCCGGTTGACGTGGCCGGAGACGCAGAACAGCTTGACCCCGCCGTTGTTGGGCTTGCCCAGGTCCAGGAACCACTGCCCGCCCTTCTCCAGGATCACCGGCACCGAGGCCAGGGTCTCGGTGTTGTTGATGGTGGTGGGACGGCCGAACAGGCCGTAGTTGGCCGGGAACGGCGGCTTGAACCGAGGCTGGCCCTTCTTGCCCTCGATGGACTCCAGCAGCGCGGTCTCCTCCCCGCAGATGTAGGCCCCGGCCCCCAGGTGGGTATGGAGATCGAAGTCCACCCCGCTGTCGAGGATGTTCCTGCCCAGGAGGCCGGCGGCGTAGGCCTCCTCCAGCGCCGCCTCGAAGCGCTCGTAGGGTTCCCAGAACTCGCCGCGGATGTAGTTGTAGCCCACGGTGGCGCCGATGGTGTAGCCGGCGATGGCCATGCCCTCGATGAGCTGGTGGGGGTTGAAGCGCAGGATGTCGCGGTCCTTGCAGGTCCCCGGCTCGCCCTCGTCGGAGTTGCAGACGATGTACTTCTGGCCCGGGGCATTGCGCGGCATGAAGCTCCACTTGAGCCCGGTGGGGAAACCGGCCCCGCCGCGCCCGCGCAGGACCGAGGTCTTGAGTTCCTCGATGATCCGCTCCGGCGGCGTCTTCTCGGCGAGGATCCGCTTCCACACCTGGTAGCCGCCGACGCTGAGGTAGGCGTCCAGCGTCCACGGCTTGTCCAGGTGCAGGGTGCGGAAGCAGACTTCGTTGGCCATGGTGCGCGCGCCCTCAGTCCAGTGCGTCCAGGATCTCGTCGATCCGTTCCGGCGTCAGGTTGCCGTAGTAGGTGTTGCCGATCTGGAACATGGGCGCCTCCACGCAGGCCCCCAGGCACTCCACCTCCTTGAGGGTGAAGCGGCCGTCGGGCGTGGTCTCGCCGAGGCGGATGCCCAGCCGCTT
This sequence comes from Chromatiales bacterium, assembly GCA_026990045.1. Classification (GTDB taxonomy): domain Bacteria; phylum Pseudomonadota; class Gammaproteobacteria; order CAMYNG01; family CAMYNG01; genus JALUTW01. The sequence continues at coordinate 4,200 of JALSIK010000428.1, forward strand.
CTCCAGATGCGCCACCACCTCCTCCGAGCCGCACAGCATGCAGGAGATGTTGGTGCAGACGCAGATCTTGTGCCGCCCCACCGGCTGCAGCTCGTACATGGAATAGAAGGTGGCGACCTCGTACACCTCGATGGGCGGCATCTCCAGGTACTCGGCCACCGCGTCCATGAGATCGGTGGTGAGCCAGCCGCCGTTCTGGTCCTGCACGATGCGCAGCGCCGCCATCACCGCGGCCTGGCGCCGGTCAGCCGGGTACTTGGCGATCCAGCGGTCGATCTCCTGGCGCGAGGCCTCCTCGATGAGGTGCAGCTTGCTCTCGCCGCGGTGCCGGTGCAGCATCATCGGTCGATCTCCCCGAACACGATGTCCATGGTGCCGATGATGGCCACCACGTCGGCCAGCATGTGGCCGCTGGCCATCTCGTCCATGGCCGAGAGGTGGGCGAACCCCGGGGCCCGGATCTTCAGCCGGTAGGGCTTGTTGGCACCGTCCGAGACCAGGTACACGCCGAACTCCCCCTTGGGATGCTCCACCGCGGTATAGACCTCGCCCTCCGGCAGCACGTAGCCCTCGGAGAACAGCTTGAAGTGATGGATGAGGGCCTCCATGTCGCCCTTCATCTCCTCCCGCGGCGGCGGCGCCAGCTTGTGATCGTGCAGCATCACCGGGCCGGGATTGTTGCGCAGCCAGTCCACGCACTGGCGGATGATGCGGTTGGACTGGCGCAGCTCCTCCACCCGCACCAGGTAGCGGTCGTAGCAGTCGCCGTTGGTCCCCACCGGGATGTCGAACTCCAGCCGGTCGTAGACCTCGTAGGGCTGCTTCTTGCGCAGGTCCCAGGCGATGCCGGAGCCGCGCAGCATGGGGCCGGTGAAACCGAGCTGCAGGGCCCGCTCCGGCGGCACCACGCCGATGCCCACGGTGCGCTGCTTCCAGATCCGGTTGTCGGTGAGCAGGGTCTCGTACTCGTCCACGTAACCGGGGAAGCGCTCGGTGAAGTCCTCGATGAAGTCCAGCAGGCTGCCCTGGCGGTTGCGGTTGAGCCGCGCCACCTCGGCCGCCGAGCGCCACCTGGATGGCTGGTACTGGGGCATGCGGTCCGGCAGGTCGCGGTAGACCCCGCCCGGCCGGTAGTAGGCGGCGTGCATGCGCGCCCCCGACACCGCCTCGTACATGTCCATGAGGTCCTCGCGCTCGCGGAAGCAGTACAGGAACACGGTCATGGCGCCGATGTCCAGCGCGTGGGTCCCCAGCCACATGAGGTGATTGAGGATGCGGGTGATCTCGTCGAACATCACCCGGATGTACTGCGCCCGCAGCGGCGGCGTGACGCCCAGCAGCTTTTCCAGCGCCAGCACGTAGCCGTGCTCGTTGCACATCATGGACACGTAGTCGAGGCGGTCCATGTAGGGGATGCTCTGGTTGTAGGGCTTGCTCTCGGCCAGCTTCTCGGTGGCCCGGTGCAGCAGGCCGATGTGCGGGTCCGCGCGCTGCACCACCTCGCCGTCCATCTCCAGCACCAGCCGCAGCACGCCGTGGGCCGCGGGGTGCTGGGGGCCGAAGTTGATGGTGTAGTTGCGGATCTCAGGCATCGCCGGCCTCCTCCTCCAGCCGCCGGCCCGCGTAGCGGTGATCGTGGCGGATGACCCGGGGCTGGTTGACGCGCGGCTCGATGCTCACCGGCTCGTAGACCACCCGCTGGCGATCCGGGTCGTAGCGCATCTCCACGTTGCCGATGAGCGGGAAGTCCTTGCGGAAGGGATGGCCGATGAAACCGTAGTCGGTGAGGATGCGGCGCAGGTCGGGGTGCCCCTCGAACACGATGCCGAACAGGTCGAAGGCCTCGCGCTCGTACCAGTTGGCCGAGGCCCACACCGGCACCACCGAATCGATCATGGGCGGATCGCCCTCGGCGAAGGCGCGCAGGCGCAGGCGGTGGTTGTGCTCCACCGACAGCAGGTGATAGACCACGGCGAAGCGCGGGCCGTCCCAGCGCCCGTCGCCGTACTCCAGGTAGTCCACCCCGCACAGGTCCACGAGCTGGGCGAAGGCGAACTCCGGCTCGTCGCGCAGCGCCTGGCACACCGGCAGCAGCCGCGGGGCCGGCACCTCGACGGTGAGCTCGTCGCCCACCGCCTCGCAGCGAGCGAGCTGGTCGCCGAAGCGCTCGCGCAGGCGCTGGGCAAGGTTGTCGTAGTACCGGGACATGGGGCCGCCGTTGTTGCTCTGGTTATCGGGCGATGGTGTTGGTGCGACGGATCTTGTTCTGCAGCTGTAGGATACCGTAGAGCAGGGCCTCGGCCGTGGGCGGGCAGCCGGGCACGTAGATGTCCACCGGCACCACCCGGTCGCAGCCGCGCACCACCGAGTAGGAATAGTGGTAGTAGCCGCCGCCGTTGGCGCAGGAGCCCATGGAGATCACCCAGCGCGGTTCGGCCATCTGGTCATAGACCTTGCGCAGGGCCGGTGCCATCTTGTTGACCAGGGTCCCGGCCACGATCATCACGTCGGACTGGCGCGGGCTGGGGCGGAAAATGATGCCCAGCCGGTCCAGGTCGTAGCGGCTGGCGGCGGCGTGCATCATCTCCACCGCGCAGCAGGCCAGGCCGAAGGTCATGGGCCACAGGGAGCCGGTCCGCGCCCAGTTGATGAGCTGGTCCGCGGTGGTGGTGAAATAGCCTTGCCGCAGGGCCGCCTCTACTCCCATTCCAGCGCCCCCTTCTTCCATTCATAGATGAAGCCGATGACCAGGATGCCCAGGAACAGGACCATGGCCAGGAAGCCGAACAGGCCGATGTCCTCCAGGACCACGGCCCAGGGAAACAGGAAGGCGATCTCCAGGTCGAAGATGATGAACAGGATGGCCACGAGGTAGTAGCGCACGTCGAACTTCATGCGCGAGTCCTCGAAGGCCTCGAAGCCGCACTCGTAGGGGGAGAGCTTCTCGGCGTCGGGGCGGCGGCGGCCCATGACGAAGCCGAGGCTGATCATGACCACGCCCACACCCAGCCCCACGACGAGGAAGATCACCACCGGCAGATAGTGCTCGAGCATGGCCTGGATACCCTCCCCGGTAACCCCTTGGTCTTCTTGTAGTTGTTGTCGGGCGGACCCTTGCGGGCCGTTGGCGCAAAGCCGGGTCAGTCTAGGCCAGCGGCAAACGGGGTGTCAAGTTGGCCACAGTCCGGTTTTCTTTTTTGCGTCAAATGCTTATCGCATTTGTGGGGGTATAAAAAATTTCCGTG
>JALSIK010000429.1 GCA_026990045.1 Chromatiales bacterium
CAGGCCGCCGAGGGGAAAGCGCGACAGCAGGGCCACGTCGATGCCGCGGGTGTCGTTGCCGTCGACGAGGATCTCGTGGGGATAGCGCCTGGCCCCGCGCAGGTTGTCGGCGGCGAAGCGGCGCAGCACGGGCCGGTTCTCCACCTCCACCAGGCAGGTGACATGGGCGTCCACCGCGCGGATGACGCGGGCGGTGTTGCGCACGGTGCGGTCGGTGAAGCGGTCGCGCTTGAGTTCGATCCAGCCGCGCCAGTCGCCGCGGCCGCCGGCCGTGACCTTGGTGCGGCGGCGGTTGAACAGCTTGCCGCGGGTGCTGACGATGCGGATGTCGTCCTTGAGTTGCCGGTACAGGCGCAGGATCTCGGGCTTGTCGTAGGTCTTGCGGGCCAGCTCGGCCTGGAGCCGGCCCAGGGCGTCGATGCGGGCCTGGGCCGCCAGGTGGTCGTCCATGTTGAGCAGGCGGGCGCGGCCGAACAGGTTTTCCACGTTGTAGGTGGCGATGCGCAGTCCGTTGGGCATGGGGTCGTCCTCGGTGTGAAATGGCTCAGTTTTCGGCGCCGTCGGCCGGGGGATCGAAGAACTGGTTGAAGAACTGGCGCGCGGTGCGCCCGGAACGCACGCCGCGGGCCAGGGCGTAGCGCAGGGCCTCGGCGTGAACGGCCTCGCGGTCGGCCCCGCGGCCCGCGAACAGGTGATCGACGATGGCCAGGTACTCGTCCTGGCCCAGGGGGTGGAACGACAGCCACAGGCCGAAGCGGTCGGACAGGGAGATGGTTTCCTCCACCGCGTCGGACGGGTGCAGCTCGCCGTTCTCGTGCCGGGCGGCCAGGTTGTCGGCCATGTACTCGGGCACCAGGTGGCGGCGGTTGGAGGTGGCGTACACGCGCACGTTGTCGGCGGGTCGCTCGATGGAGCCCTCGAGCACGGTCTTGAGCGCGCGGTAGCCGGCCTCGCCGGGCTCGAAGCCGAGATCGTCGCAGTAGATGACGAAGCGCTGCGGCTGGTGGCGGATGTCGTCCACGATCTCGGGCAGGCGCACCAGGCTGTCGCGGTCCACCTGGATGAGGCGCAGGCCGTCGGCGCGGAAACGGTTGAACACGGCCTTGATGAGGGAGGACTTGCCGGTGCCGCGCGCGCCCCACAGCAGGGCGTTGTTGGCAGGCAGCCCGGCGACGAAGCGGCGGGTGTTGCGCACCAGGGCGGCCTTCTGCCGCTCGATGCCCACCAGGTCGTCCAGCGCCACCGGGTCCGGGTCGGCCACCGGGTGCAGGGCGCCGCGGTGGGGCCGCCAGATGGCGGCCGGGATGCGGGTCCAGTCGATGGTCCCGTCCATGGCGCCTCAGTGCACCCCCTGCCAGCGCAGCACGATGCGGTGCAGCCGGTCCAGGCCGTCGCGCAGCGCGCCGGGGCCGGGCTGCAGGATCTCGGCCGACTTGATCTCGTACAGGTGGCCGTCACGCACGGCGGGGATCCGGTGCCAGCCGGGCCGGGCGGCGACCTCCTCCGGCCGGAACCGGCGGCCGCACCAGGAACCGATGATGATGTCGGGCGCGCGGGCGATGACCTCGTCCGGGTCGCCGATGACCCGCCGGCGGGCGTCGGCATGAACGGCCAGGTGGGCGAAACAGTCCTCGCCGCCGGCGGCCTCGATGAGCTGCGAAACCCAGCGCACGCCGGCAATCATGGGGTCCGGCCATTCCTCGAAGTAGATGCGCGGGCGCCGCGGCAGGTGGCGCGCGGCGCGCCGCACCCGCTCGACGCCGGCGGCCAGCTCCGCCGCCAGGGCGTTGGCCCGCCCGCCCGCGCCCACCAGGTGGCCGAGGGTGACCATCATGTTGAGGATGCCGCCGACGGAGCGCTGGTTGAACACCAGCACCGGCAGGCCGGCGCGGATGAGTTCCCCGGCCAGGTCGGCCTGCAGGTCGGAGAAGCCCAGGACCAGGTCGGGTTCCAGGGCCAGGATGCGGTCCACCCGGGCGGTGGTGAAGGCGCCGATACGCGGCTTTTCCTTCCGGGCCCGGGCCGGGCGCACGGTGTAACCGGAGATGCCGGCGATGCGGTCTTCCTCGCCCAGCAGGTACAGGGTCTCGGCGGTCTCCGGGGTGAGGCAGGCGATGCGCTCCGGCAGCCGGCCGGCCGTCTCGTGCCGCCCGCGCGCGGCGTGGGAACGGGCGCTGCTCACGATCCGCCCCCGCCCTGGTCGGCCTCCAGCAGGGCCCGGATCTGTTCGCGCAGGAGCTTGTTCTCGTCCTCCAGCACGAACACGCAGTGGGACATCTCGCGGTGGGAACGGGCCACGCGCTGCAGCTTCTCGGCCAGCGACCCCCCGCTCTCGTCCTCGCCCATCTCGGCCAGGGCCTCCTCCAGTTCCCTGGCCTCCTCCTGCATGAGCTCCATCATGGTGGCCAGGTCCTCGTGCTCGGCCTTTTCTTCCTTTTCCTTTTCCGCCATGTCCTTGATGTCACCCAGGTCCAGGCGCTTGACCAGCTTGCGTTCCAGCAGCAGGCGGCGCATGGCCTGGCCGAAGCGGGTCCAGAAGTCGTCGTCGCGGGTCTTGTCCGCGGCCAGCTCCAGCTCCAGGGCCAGGTAGCCCTGGCGCAGGCGCAGCCAGTCGCGCTCGGTGAGCTCCACCTGCTCCCGCGGTGCCTCCCCGAACAGGGTGTTGAACCGCTCCTCGGTGAGCTTGATCTCCGCCTGCAGGTAGTGCCGCACGTCGACATTGGCGGCCTCGTCGGCCGGGCGGGCGGCGGGGGCTTGCGCGGCGGCCCGCAGGCGCCGGCGCTGGTGGCGGATGTACCAGGCCATGCCGGCACAGGCCGCGGCCAGGAGGATCACGGCCTCCAGCAGGAAGGAAAAGGTCAGGGGGCTCAGTTGGATCATGATGCGGCCTCCCGCCGCCGGAGTCAGTCCCCGCCACCCACCTCGGCCACGCCCCGGATGGCGGGGGCCAGCCGGTTCTCCTCGCTCTGGCGGCGCGCGGTCTCGTCGGGGCCGCTGGCAAACCGGAGCTCGAAGCTGGCGATGCGGATGACGTCGCCGTCGCGCAGGGCGTGCCAGCGCACCGGCTGGTTGTTGACCAGGGTACCGTTGGTGCTGTTGAGGTCCTGCAGGAAATAGGTCCCGGCGATGTTGACGATCTGGGCGTGGCTGCGGCTCACCTTGCCGTGGCCCAGGCACAGGTGCTGGTTGCTGCGGCGGCCGATGAGGATGCGCTCGCGGTCCAGCTCGAAGTCGGTGACGTAGGTGCCGTCGCGGTGGATGGTGAGGCGGCCGGCCGCGGGAATGGCACGGTCGCGCACGGCATGGCCGCCCGCCGGCACCCCGCCGGTGCGGTGGGCATAGGGCACCCAGCCCAGCTTGTCGATGGCGGCGTTGACGCAGTCGGCGTCCACGCAGGCGCGCTCGCGCATGTAGGCCGCGGTGAGCGCCATGTCGCAGAGCACGTTGACCAGGCGCGGCACGCCGCCGCTGTAACGGTACACGATGGCCAGGGCGTCGTCGGGAAAGCGGATGAAGTTCTCGCCGCCGGCGATCCAGATGCGGTACTCGATGTAGCGCCGGGTCTCTTCCTCGGTGAGGGGATCGATGTGGCAGTGCAGGCGCACGCGCTGGGAGAAGGCATCACGGCGCTGGGGGCTGATGATGAAGTTGAGCTCGGACTGCCCCACCAGGATGACGTTGAGCACCTTGCGCCCGTAGCGCTCGAGGTTGGAGAGCATGCGGATCTCCTCCAGCACCTCGGGCTTGAGGCGATGGGCCTCGTCCACCACCAGGATCACCACCTTGCCGTCGAAGTGGGCGGCGAGGGCGAACTCGTTGAGCGTGTTGATGAGCTCGGCCTTGTTGCGTCCCTCGGGCCGGAGCCCGAACTCCAGGCAGGCGGCGAGCAGGAACTCGGTACTGTCGAGCTGGGTCTGCTGCACGCGGGCGATGACCGCCTCGTCCTCCAGCTCGCCCAGCACGTTCTCCAGCACGATGGTCTTGCCCACGCCGGGATCCCCGGTGATGACGGCCAGGCCGTCGCGCACGTGGAGCAGGTAATTGAGATAGGCCTTGGCCAGGGCGTGGCCCTCGCCCATGAAGAAGTAGCCCGCGTCGGCCGTGAGTCGGAACGGATAGTCGTCCAGGTGGAAGAATTCGCGGTACATGCCGGGACTATTCTAATAGGAATGGCGGGCCCGTTACACCCGTGCCCGGCCACCACCGGTTCCGGCGCAAGGCGGGTCGTGACCCATCATTTCAAAGGCTTATGGCGACGAGTTAAGGTCGATTACAGGATAGGCACCGCGCCCTGCGCTACCATCACGCCATGGCCCCCCGCCGCCGCACCCTTGCCGCTCTGTGCCTGCTCGCCGCCGCCCGCGCCCCCGGGGCCGCGGAGCCCGCCGCGGCGGCGCCGGAACCGGGGCCGTGGCGGCTGCTGGACCTGTCCCACGCCTTTCTCTCGGAGGGGCTGGAGACGGTGGTGCGGCGGGTGGATGCCTTCTTCGCCAACACGCCTGCATATGAAGGCGGCACCGGCAGCTATGCCCAGCTCACCGGCGATCTCATCCTGCGCGAGGGTGGCGAGCGGGACGCCCTGGGCAACGTGCGGCTGCGCCTGCGCCTGCCCCGCACCCAGGAACGCCTGCACCTGCTGCTGGAGACGGACCCCGACCGCACGCCGGCAGCAGGTCCCGGCGGCCCGCTGTCACCGGCGGCCACCTCGGCCGAGCCGTTGCCCGACGAGGACTACTTCGGATCGCTGGAGGGCCTGGTGGGGGAACTGAGGCACTGGCGGGTGCGGCCGTCGCTGGGCGTGAAGTTCGCCGATCCCATCGATCCCTTCGTGCGCCTGCGCCTGCAGCGGCGTGGGCCGGCGGACACCTGGCAGTCCTGGTTCCAGCAGGACATCTACCGGTTCAAGGAGGCCGGCACCGTGCTCGCCACCACGCTGGAGCTGGACCGCCGCCTGGGCCGGCACCACCTGCTGCGCAGCGTGAGCAGCGGCCAGTGGCGCGAGGACACCGGCGTGCTGTCCCTCTCTCAGGCACTGGTCCTGTACCGGCCCCTGAGCGCACACCGGGCGCTGGCCTGGGAAGTGGCCGCGTACGGGAACGACGCACCCGTGCTGCGAGCCACGGCCTACGCCACCAGCCTGCGTTACCGCAGGCGCCTGCAGCGGAACTACCTGTACGGTGAAATGGTACCGGCGGTACGCTGGCGGCGGGAGAACGACTGGCGGGCCGAAGTCAGCCTCACCCTGCGCATCGAGCTGCTGGTGGGAAAGGCATATTCGGAAGACAGATGACGGAGGACGGAAGACGGACGGTGCAAGACGGGTGACAGACGGGAAGGCAGGCGTTGCCGGGCTCATTCCCGGCGCCCTTGCATGATCGCCCGCAGGCGCGCCGCCTGCCGGCGGCGCCAGGCCTCGTCGCGCAGCACCAGCAGGCAGTGGCGGCAGAGGCAATCGTCGTAGCGGGCGGCAATGTACTCCAGCGCGGCCTCGTCCAGCACCACGGTCTGGCACTGGCACAGGAGCACCGACCCCGACTTGCACTCGAACACCGCGCCGCAGCGGGCGCAGGACTTGGTTTCGTGCTTGGATACGTCCATGCCGCCTCCGGCCGCGACGCACCCCGGTGCTCAGGGCCGCCCCGCCGCGGCCACCCCCGCCCCCGGCGCGCGGCACCCGGCGCGGTAGTCGCGCAGCCAGCCGTCGGCCCACCAGTTGGCGTTGGCCTCGGTGTTCTTCAGGTCCACCTGGCGGGAATGGCTGAGGAAGTGAAAGCACTCGTGGGCCAGGGTATGGACCGCGCACTCCTCCAGGTCGTCGAAGCGGAATTCCACCGGGCCGGAACGCCAGCCCTGGCGGCAGCGGGGGTCGGGCACCCGGCCCCAGTGCTGGAACCGGAACGGCGGTGCCAGCTCCACGTTGACGCTGGCCCGGATGCGGTAGCCGCTCTTGAAGCTGCGCGCCCGCGGCCGGGTCCGCACCGGGTAGGTGCAGGCCCCGTGCAGCAGGTGGCGGCCGTCGAGGGGCAGCAGCTTGATCCACTCCAGCCGGGTGGTGTCGAACTCCACCAGCCGGGTGCAGATGAACCCCAGGACATGGGGCATGCCCACCTTGTCGATGATTTTCAAGGGGCCGGGAGCCGGGGGCGGGGCATCAGGGGCATTCATTCAACAGAATCCTGGCCGGTGCGTTCGCGCAGCGAACGCACCCTACCGCTGCGCCGTCGATGTGAACCCGGTTCCCAGCGGCCAGCCCCCAGCACCCAGCCCCTTCATCACCCGCACTTGGACTCGCCGCAGTTGAGACAGGTCATGCAGCCGTCCATCTTGACCACCGCCTTGGTCTGGCACTTGGCACAGAGCTGGGCGCCGGGCGGGAACGGCGAGTCCCCGTTCTCATCGGTGCCGCTCTCCTGCCGGGCCCGGGCGGCCTTCTCGTACTGGGCCCGCTTTTCCTCCACCAGCTTCTGCTGGTGCTCGTCCAGGCCCTCGTCCTTGAGCAGGCCGATCATGCGCAGGTGGCACTCGATGGCATCACCGATCTCGGCGATGAGGGAAGGCATGTACTTGCCGCCCTTCTTGAAGTAACCCCCGCGGGGGTCGAACACGGACCGCAGCTCCTCCACCAGAAAGGTCACGTCGCCGCCCTTGCGGAACACCGCGGAGATGATGCGGGTCAGGGCCACGATCCACTGGAAGTGGTCCATGTTCTTGGAGTTGATGAAGATCTCGAACGGCCGCCGCAGCTCGTGCTCGGTGCCCTGGTTGAGCACGATGTCGTTGATGGTGACGTACAGCGCGTGCTCGGACAGCGGCGTCTTGATCTTGTAGGTGGAGCCGAGCAGCATCTCGGGCCGCTCGACCCGCTCGTGCATCTGGATGATGTCGGCTACCGGCGCTTCAGCTTCCGCCGACGCAGCCTCATTCGTTGCCTCGGGCTCATCGTCCTTTGCAACTTCGTAACCGACGATCTTGGATTCGATCTTGATGGCCATGGGTCGTCTCCTGTGAATGCCTGCACTCTCTCTCCGAATGCAAACGTCATGTGGCGGGCGGCCCGGGCCATGGCCTCAGGCGCCCCCCTGCGCGGTGAAGAAGGTGAGGGCCCAATCCATGGGGAAACGCCGGGAAGTTGCTGTGCTTGTTGGGCTCCCGGCGTATCCCGCATCCCCATGGTGGACGCCCTCCGGTTGAGCAACCGTCTGCATGATCGGCATCAGAACTTGCCGTAGTAACCTTCCTTCAGGGCATCGAACAGGTTGGCCGCGGTGTGCACCTCGCCGTCGTACTCGATCTCGTCGTTGCCCTTGGCCTCCACCACCGAGCCGTCTTCGAGAATGAAGCGGTAGGTGGTCTTCTCGAGATCCTGCTCCTTGACCAGCACGCCCTGGAAGGCCTCGGGGTTGAAGCGGAAGGTGGT
>JALSIK010000430.1 GCA_026990045.1 Chromatiales bacterium
CCTCGATGGGGGTGTTGAGGGTGTTGGTCATGTGGGTCTGCACCGCCGACAGGCCGCCGCCCCGCGGGCCCGCGCCCATGCCGCCGCCCAGGGTCTCGTAGTAGTCCCAGGGCGCCCCCTGCCAGTCGCCGCCCATGGCCACGTTGTTCATGCTGCCGTGGGAGGCGGCGGGGATGTCCCCGGGCAGGGCCGCGGCCAGGGCCCCGGTGATCACGTCCACCACGCGGGTGCTGGTCTCCACGTTGCCGGCGGCCACCGCCGCCGGGCGGCGGGCGTTGAGCAGCGAACCCTCGGGGGCGGCGAGGGTCACGGGCCGGAAGGCCCCGGCGCAGGCCGGGGTCCGGGGCGGCATGAGGCAGCGGAACACGTAGTACACCGCCGCCGCGGTCACCGGCAGGGGGCAGTTGACGTTGCCCGGGACCTGGTCCGCGGTGCCGGTGAAATCGGCGTGCACCCGGCCCCCGGCCACCTCCAGCCGCACCCGGATGGGCAGGTCCCGGCGGCCGGTGCCGTCGTCGTCCATGAGGTCGGTGAACGTGTAGCGCCCGTCGGGGATGCGCGACAGGGCCGCCAGGGCCAGGCGCTCGGCATAGTCGTTGAGGGCCGCCACGGCGGTGGTGAACTGCTCCGGCCCCAGGCCGGCGATGAGCCCGCCCAGGCGCGCCGCCCCGGTGCGGTTGGCGCTCAGCTGGGCGGCGAAGTCGCCCCGGCCCTGGGCCGGGTTGCGGGTGGCGCCCACCAGCAGGTTCAGGACCGCCTCGTCCAGCCGGCCCCGGTCCACCAGCCGGGTGGGGGGAATCACCAGCCCTTCCTCGTCCAGGCTGCGCGAGACGGGCATGGACCCGGGGCTGCGGGCGCCGATGTCGGCATGGTGCGCCCGGTTGGCGACGAACGCCAGCAGGCGGTCGCCGTGGAACACCGGCGCCACCACGGTGACGTCGGGCAGGTGGGTGCCGCCCATGAAGGGGTCGTTGAGAATGACCATGTCACCGGGATGCCAGTCCATGGCCGCCACCAGGTCGGCCATGGCATGGGCCATGGATCCCAGGTGCACCGGGATGTGGGCGGCCTGCGCGCACAGGCCGCCGGCCGCATCGAACACGGCACAGGAGAAGTCCAGCCGATCGCGGATGTTGGGGGAGAAGGCGGTGCGCTGCAGGACCGCGCCCATCTCCTCGCACACGGCGCTGATGCGGCTGGAGAACAGACTGAGTTCGACGGGATCCACGCCGGTTCCGGTGAGTGCGTCGGCGCGATTGTAGCACGCGGCCTTTTACCTGCAGGGAACAGGGGCATTGGGCCGGCGCGCCGGGTGCCCTTATTCCGAGGAATGGAGTAAACTACCCGCCGGCTTTTTTCAGGCTCCAAACATCCACCCTGACGATACAAGAATCAATCTGGGGAGAAGAGAAACATGAACCCGCTCAAATCCATTACCGGCACCATCGTCTCCGGTATCATCCTGGCCATCATCATCGTCTTCCTGCTGCGCGGCGAGGGCGGCGGCAATCCCCTCGAGTGGACGGTGTGGTTCCACGTGGTGGTGGGCATCACCTGGATCGGCCTGCTCTACTACTTCAACTTCGTGCAGGTGCCGGCGGTGGCCAAGGCCGCGTCCGACGGCGACCCGGGCCCGGCGGCCATCAACAAGTACGTGGCCCCGCGCGCCCTGCTCTGGTTCCGCTGGGCGGCCGTGCTCACCTGGCTCTCGGGTGCCGCCGCGCTGGGCAAGATGGGGATCCTCAAGGACGCCTTCCTCCTGGACCCCACCAACAACGTCAACGCCCCCATCATCGGCATGGGCGCCTGGCTGGGCACCATCATGCTGTTCAACGTGTGGGTGCTCATCTGGCCCAACCAGAAGAAGATCCTGGGCCTGGACGGCAAGGAGCACAGCGCCGAGGAGATCGCCCGGGCCAAGACCATCGCCCTCATGGCCTCGCGCACCAACACCCTGCTGTCCATCCCCATGCTCCTGGGCATGACCGCCTACGCCCACGGCCTGCCCTTCTGAACGCGGGCGGGCAAACCCCACCCGTGGACACGGAAACCCGGCCCCAGGGCCGGGTTTTTTCTCGCCCCGCGCCCCGATCCGGGTTTGCCCGCAGGCCCCGCCCCGTCTAGAATTGGACACTTCGGCAGCCGCGCGGCTGCCGTTTGTTTTTGGTCCCGGAAGTCCGGAGTCGAGGGAACACCATGGAGCCGCTCATGGCCACCTACAACCGACTGCCCGTGCAGTTCGTGCGCGGCGAGGGCGCCCGCCTGTGGGATGCCGACGGCCGCGAGTACCTGGACGCCCTGTCCGGCATCGCCGTGTGCGGCCTGGGCCACGCCCATCCCGCGGTGGCCGAGGCGGTGTGCGACCAGGCCCGGACCCTGGTCCACACTTCCAACCTGTACCGGATCCCCCTGCAGGAGGAGCTGGGGACCCGGCTCACGGACCTGGCCGGCATGGACAAGGTCTTCTTCGCCAACTCCGGCGCCGAGGCCAACGAGGCCGCCATCAAGATCGCCCGCCGCTACGGCCGCGAGCGGGGCATCGGCGTGCCCGCCGTGGTGGTGATGGAAAACAGCTTCCACGGCCGCACCATGGCCACCCTCACCGCCACCGGCAACCGCAGGGTGCAGGCCGGCTTCGAGCCCCTGGTGCAGGGCTTCGTCCGCGCCCCCTACGACGACCTGGAGGCGCTGGAGGCCATCGCCGCCAACGAGCCCAGCGTGGTGGCGGTGCTGGTGGAACCGGTCCAGGGCGAGGGCGGCATCCGGATCCCCGCGCCGGACTACCTGGCCGGCGTGCGCGCCCTGTGCGACGAGCACGGCTGGCTCATGATGGCCGACGAGATCCAGACCGGGATGGGCCGCAGCGGCCGCTGGTTCGCCTGCCAGCACGCCGGCGTGCAGCCCGATGTCATGACCCTGGCCAAGGCCCTGGGCAACGGCTTCCCCGTCGGCGCCTGCCTGGCCCGGGGCGAGGCCGCCGAGATCCTGGGCCCGGGCAGCCACGGCTCCACCTTCGGCGGCAATCCCCTGGCCAGCCGCGCGGCCCTGGCGGTGCTGGACACGCTGGAGCGGGAGCGGCTGGACCGGCGCGCGGCCGAGCTGGGCGCGCACATGCTGGAGGCCTTCCGCCGGCGCCTGGGCGGCGTGGACGGCGTGCGCGAGGTGCGCGGGCTGGGCCTGCTGCTGGGCATCGAGCTGGACCGCCCCTGCGGCGAACTGGTGGACCGGGCGCTGGAACGCGGCCTGCTCATCAACGTCACCGCCGAGCAGGTGATCCGCCTGCTCCCGCCGCTCGTCATCAGCGACGAGGAGGCCGACACCATCGTGGACACGGTGTGCGAGCTGGTGTCCGCGTTTCCCGGCCAGGGCGCCGCGGCCTGAGGAGCGGCCGGTGAGCGCGCGCCACTTCCTCACCCTGCTGGACCTGGCGCCGGAGGAGCTCCGGCACATCATCCGGCGCGCGGTGGAGCTCAAGGCCATGCAGCGCCGGGGCGAGACCTACACCCCGCTGCCCAACAAGGTGCTGGGCATGGTGTTCGAGAAGTCCTCCACCCGCACCCGGGTCTCGTTCGAGACCGCCATGGTCCATTTCGGCGGCCATGCCATCTTCCTCTCGCCGCGCGACACCCAGCTCGGGCGGGGCGAGCCCATCGAGGACAGCGCCCGGGTGCTCTCGCGCATGGTGGACGTCATCATGATCCGCACCTTCGAGCACGAAAAGGTGGAGACCTTCGCCGCCCACTCCGCCGTCCCCGTCATCAACGGCCTCACCGACCTGTACCACCCGTGCCAGCTCCTGGCCGACGTGCAGACCTTCACCGAGCACCGCGGCGACATCGCCGGGCGCACCGTGTGCTACATCGGCGACGGCAACAACATGTGCCATTCCTACATCAACGCCGCGCGCCAGTTCGGCTTCCACCTGCGGGTGGCCACCCCGGAAGGGTACGAGCCGCGCAGCGACATTGCCGCCGCGGCGGGCGATGCGGTGGCCCTCACCCGCGATCCGCGCGAGGCCGCCGCCGGCGCCCACCTGGTGGTCACCGACGTCTGGGCCAGCATGGGCCAGGAGGAGGAGCAGGCCCGGCGCGTGCGGGACTTCGCCGGTTTCCGCGTGACGCCGGAGATCATGGCCCTGGCCGACGCCGACGCCCTGTTCATGCACTGCCTGCCCGCCCACCGCGGCGAGGAGGTGGACGCCGCCGTCATCGACGGGCCGCAGAGCGTGGTCTGGGACGAGGCCGAGAACCGCCTCCACGCCCAGAAGGCCCTGCTGGAGTTCCTGCTGGTGCGGCCATGATCCGCCTCCGCCCCGCCACCGCCCTGGTCATCACGGCCTGCCTGCTGCTGGCCGCGGCGGCGGCCGCCGGTCCGCTGGAGGACGGCGCCCGCGCCTTCGAGGCCGGCGACTACGCCCGCGCCCGGGCCCTGTGGGAGCCGCTGGCAAAGCAGGGCAATGCCGATGCCCAGTACAACCTGGCCCTGATGTACATGAACGGCAAGGGGGTGGAGAAAAACGACCGCAAGGCCCTGCTGCTGTTCCTGGAGGCCGCGCGCCAGGGCCACGTGGAGGCCCAGTACAACGCCGGCCTGCTGTTCTACACCGGCCGCGGCATCGCCCGCTCCACCAAGGACGCCCTGCTGTGGTGGCGGCGCGCGGCGGACCAGGGCCTGGCCGCGGCCAAGTACAACCTGGGCATCATGTACGCCTACGGCGAGGGCGTGGGGGTGGACAACGCCCGCGCCATCGCCCTGTGGCAGGAGGCTGCCGGCGAGGGCTACGCCGAGGCCATGAACGCCCTGGCCGTGGCCTACGAGAAAGGCTGGTTCGGCCTGCCCAAGGACCCGGCCAGGGCAAAGGCGTGGCGCGAGAAGTACCGGCGCGCCCGCTCCGGCCGGTGAGCGCCTGAACCTTCAACGCAGAGTGCAGGAGCGGCCCCCGGCCGCGAACCCCCGGCCCCGATTCCCCGCCACAGCCAGGACCCCTTCAACGCAGAGGCGCAAAGGAAACAAATTCTTCTTCGCGCCGGGGCGGCGCTCCTGCAGCCCGGTGATTCCGGAACGCTGGACATCGGTTTCCTCGCCCCTCGCCACTTGAACCTCGCCCCTGATGGGAGAGCGGCGCTCCTGCGGCAGGCCGTCCTCCGTATCCGCGAACTCCCGGCTCACTCGCCGTTGCGGCGGCCGCGGGCGGCCTCGCGGGCCTCCTTCTCCACGTGCTCCAGGCTGGTGTGGCGCACGTCCTTGCCCTCCACCAGGTAGATGACGTACTCGCAGATGTTGCGCGCGCGGTCGCCGATGCGCTCCAGGGCCCGGGCCGACCACATGACGTCCACCACGTGGGGAATGGAGCGCGGGTCCTCCATCATGTAGGTGATGAGCTCGCGCAGGATGCGCTCGTACTCCGAGTCGGCCTTGCGGTCCGACTTGGCCACCGCCACCGCCGCCCCCGTGTCCATGCGGGCGAAGGCGTCCAGCGCCCCGTGCAGCATGCGGATCACGTGCTCGCCCAGGTGCGAGATGCCGCTGAGGATCTTGCGCGGGGCGTCGGCCTCGGCGAAGCGGGTGGCCATGCGGCCGATGCGCTCGGCCTCGTCCCCGATGCGCTCCAGGTCGGTGATGGTCTTGATCACGGCGATGACCAGGCGCAGGTCCGAGGCCGCCGGCTGGCGCCGGGCCAGGATCTGCGTGCACTCCTCGTCGATGGCCACCTCCATGGCGTTGACCTTGTAGTCGTTGGTGATCACCACCTGGGCCAGGGTGGTGTCGCAGTCCACCAGCGCCTGCAGCGCGTCGGTGAGCTGCTGCTCCACCAGGCCGCCCATGGCGAGCACCCGGTTGCGGATGTCCTCCAGTTCCTCGTTGAACTGGCGCGAGATGTGCTGGTCCAGATGCAGCTTGTCCATGTCGTCCCCTCCGGGCCGCCGGCTCAGCCGTAGCGGCCGGTGATGTAGTCCTCGGTCTTCTTCTGCCGCGGATTGGTGAACAGGGTATTGGTGTCCGCGTACTCGATCAACTCGCCCATGTACAGGAAGGCCGTGTAGTCCGACACCCGGGCGGCCTGCTGCATGTTGTGGGTGACGATGACGATGGTGTAGCGGTCCTTGAGCTCGTAGATGAGCTCCTCGATCTTGAGCGTGGAGATGGGATCCAGCGCCGAGGCCGGCTCGTCCAGCAACAGCACCTCGGGCTCCACCGCGATGGCGCGGGCGATGACCAGCCGCTGCTGCTGGCCGCCGGACAGGCCCAGGGCGTTGTCCTCCAGCCGGTCCTTGACCTCGTCCCACAGGGCCGCGCCCTTGAGCGCCCGCTCCACGGCGTCGTCCAGCCGGCGGCGGTCGTTGACGCCCTGCAGCCGCAGGCCGTAGGCCACGTTCTCGTAGATGCTCTTGGGAAACGGATTGGGCTTCTGGAACACCATCCCCACGCGCCGGCGCAGCTCGGCCACGTTGACGCGCTTGTCGTAGATGTCCTGGCCGTCCAGGGCCACCCGGCCCTCGATGCGGCAGCCGTCCACCAGGTCGTTCATGCGGTTGAAGCAGCGCAGCAGGGTGGACTTGCCGCAGCCCGAGGGCCCGATGAACGCGGTGACCCGGTTCTTGGCGATGGACATGTCGATGTCCCGCAACGCGTGCTTGTCGGCATACCACAGGTTGAGCCGCGCCACCTCCAGGCACACGGTCTCGTCGTCCAGGCTGCGCTGGTCGCTGCCCCGCCCCAGCATGTTGATGTCGATGGCATGGGTGCGCGGGGTCTCCGTGGCCGTGGCGTCCGCGGTGGATTCACTCATGGCTGGTTCTCCGTCACGATTCCAGGGCCCGGTACTTCTCCCGCAACCGGTTGCGGATGGCGATGGCGGTGACATTGAGCACCACGATCACCAGCACCAGCAGCAGCGAGGTGGCATACACCAGGGGCCGGGCCGCCTCCACGTTGGGGCTCTGGAAGCCCACGTCGTAGATGTGAAAGCCCAGGTGCATGAACTTGCGGTCCAGGTGAATATACGGGAAATTGCCGTCCACCGGTAGCGCCGGCGCCAGCTTCACCACCCCCACCAGCATCAGCGGCGCCACCTCGCCCGCGGCGCGGGCGATGGCCAGGATGAGGCCGGTCATGATGGCCGGCGAGGCCATGGGGATCACCGTCCGCCACAGGGTCTCGAACTTGGTGGCCCCCAGGGCCAGGCTGCCCTCGCGGATGGACTTGGGGATACGCGCCAGTCCTTCCTCGGTGGCGACGATGACCACCGGCAGGGTGAGCAGGGCCAGCGTCAGCGAGGCCCACATGAGCCCCGGGGTGCCGAAGGTGGGCGCCGGCAGGGCCTC